>DATNAI010000227.1:0-4237 GCA_035572875.1 Castellaniella sp.
TGATCCAGGCGGCTGTGCAGTCCTATCCGCACATTCCGGTGGTCATGCACCAGGATCATGGCCAGTCCCCGGACGTTTGCCGCGGCGCCATCGCCCTGGGCTTCTCCAGCGTGATGATGGACGGCTCGCTCATGTCCGACGGGAAGACCATCTCAAGCTACGAGTACAACCTGGACATGACCCGACAGGTCGTGGAAATGTCGCACAAGGTCGGCGTGACCGTGGAAGGCGAACTTGGCTGCCTGGGTTCGTTGGAAACCATGAAGGGTGACAAGGAAGACGGTCACGGCGCCGAAGGCACCATGACGCGTGAGCAATTGCTCACGGATCCGGAGCAGGCGGCGGACTTCGTGCGCCAGACTCAGCTGGACGCCCTGGCCATTGCGGTGGGGACCAGCCACGGCGCCTACAAATTCAGCCGCAAGCCCACCAGCGAAACCTTGTCGATCCAGCGCGTGAAGGAAATCCATGCGCGCCTGCCCAACACCCACCTGGTCATGCATGGCAGCTCCAGCGTGCCCCAGGAACAGCTCGCCATCATCCGCGAGTTCGGCGGCGACATGAAGGAAACCTACGGCGTGCCGGTCGAGGAAATCCAGGAGGCCATCAAGCACGGCGTGCGCAAGGTGAACATCGACACCGACATTCGCCTGTCCATGACTGCGGCGATCCGCAAGTTCTTCGCGGAAAATCCCTCCAAGTTCGACCCGCGCGAATATCTGAAACCCGCTCGCGAAGCTGCAAAGAAGCTGTGCGTGGCGCGCTACGAGCAGTTCGGCACGGCAGGACATGCCTCGCAGATCAAGGCCATTCCGCTGTCCGATATGGCCGCCCGCTACGCCTCGGGCGAACTCAAGCAACAGGTGAAATAAGCCCTCATGACGGCCTTGCTTGAAACCTCCATCACGTCGCTGCCTCTGTTGGGGCGCGGCAAGGTCCGCGACATGTATGCCGTGGGTGACGACAAACTGCTGATCGTGGCGACCGACCGGATTTCGGCGTTTGACGTGATCCTGGGCGATCCGATTCCGGGAAAGGGCAGGGTCCTGACGGCGCTGACCGAGTTCTGGCTGAAGCGCCTCGGGCACCAGATGCCGACGCACGTGACCGGCATCGCGCCCGAGGATGTGGTGGCGCCGCAGGAGCGCGACCAGGTCACGGGCCGCGCCATGGTGGTCAAACGGCTCAAGCCCATCCTGGTCGAAGCCGTCGCCCGAGGCTATCTGGCTGGTTCAGGATGGAAGGACTATCAGGCGCATGGCTCTGTGTGCGGGGTGGCGCTGCCCGCCGGACTGCGCCAGGCCGAAAAGCTGCCGCAACCGATCTTCACGCCTGCGGCCAAGGCGGAGTTCGGGCATCACGACGAAAACGTCGATTTCGAATACGTGGTGGACCAGGTCGGCCAGGAAACGGCCGAAGCAGTGCGCACGGCTACGCTGTCGCTATACGCCGAGGCGGCCGAATACGCCCGGGGACGCGGCATCCTGATTGCCGACACCAAGTTCGAATTCGGTCTGGACGAGCACGGTACGCTGCACCTCATGGACGAGGTGCTGACCCCCGATTCGTCACGCTTCTGGCCGGCTGACGGCTATGCGCTGGGCATCAGTCCGCCATCGTTCGACAAGCAGTTCGTGCGAGACTGGCTGGAAACCCAGGATTGGGGCAAGAAGCCGCCGGCGCCCAAGCTGCCGGCCGATGTGCTGCAACGCACTGCCGCCAAGTACCAGGAGGCTCTGGATCGGTTGTCCCAGGGCGCGGCATGACGACAGTGTCGGGTTCAACGCCTGGGGCTTCGGCTCACAACGTTTCGGAGACGTCCAGCGGCTCCTCGCCTGAAGACGCCGCGATCGGCGGCGGATCGCCGACGCGGAGTGCCTCCCCTGTCGTCGGCCTGATCATGGGATCTTCCAGCGACTGGGAGGTGATGCGGCATGCGGCGGCCATTCTGGATGAATTCGGTGTGCCCTATGAATCCCATGTGATTTCGGCGCACCGCATGCCGCTGGACATGGTGGAATACGGCTCTCAGGCATACAACCGGGGCTTGCGCGCCATTGTCGCGGGGGCGGGTGGTGCCGCTCATTTGCCGGGCATGATGGCGGCGCTCACGCCGGTACCGGTGTTCGGCGTGCCGGTCCCCTCTCGGTATCTGCGCGGCGAAGACTCGCTGTTGTCGATTGTGCAAATGCCGCGCGGCGTGCCGGTGGCGACATTCGCCATTGGTGAATCGGGCGCGGCCAATGCGGCTCTGCATGCGGTGGCCAACCTGGCCATGACGGACGGCGATCTGTTGCTGCGATTGAAGGCGTACCGTGCGCGCCAGACGGACAAGGCTCGCGCCATGGCGGTGCCGCCGGAGAGCGCATGAGCACCTCCCCTGAACCTCGGCTTCCGGGAGCGTGGCTGGGCATGCTGGGCGGCGGCCAATTGGGCCGCATGTTTTGCCACGCAGCCCAGGCCATGGGCTATCACGTGGCCGTTCTCGACCCGGCCGAGATCAGTCCGGCCGGCATGGTGGCCGACTGGCACATCCGTGCGGCCTACGATGATCCGGCCGCACTGGATCGGCTTGCTCAACGTTGCGTGGCCGTCACGACCGAGTTCGAGAACGTTCCGGCGGACAGCTTGCGGCGCCTGGCCCGAACCTGCATCGCGGCGCCTTCGGGCGATTGCGTCGCCGTTGCACAGGATCGGGTCGCCGAAAAGGCCTTCATTCGCAAGTCGGGCGCGGCCGTGGTGCCGCATGCCGCCGTTCAAGCGGCCACCGATCTGCACACCTGTGATGACGCTCTGTTTCCGGGCATTCTGAAGACTGCCCGGCTGGGATACGACGGCAAGGGCCAGGTACGCGTCGCGGACCGCGCCGCAGCTCTGCAAGCCTTTGACGCGTTGCGAGGCGTGCCCTGCGTGCTGGAAGCCTTGCAGCCGCTGGATTACGAGATCTCCGTCATGGTGGCGCGAGACTTGGCGGGGAATGCAGTGACCTATCCGCCGTCGCGTAATCTGCACCGCGACGGTATCCTCGCCCTGTCGTTGGTTGATGGTTCGGTGCCCGAGGTGGTTGCCACTCAGGCGCGCGACGCCGCGCTACGCATTGCCGGCACGCTGGACTATCACGGCGTGCTGGGCGTGGAGTTCTTCGTCCTGCGGGACGGCCGCGTGATCGCCAACGAAATGGCGCCGCGCCCGCACAACAGCGGCCACTATACGCAGGACGCCTGCCTGGTGAGCCAGTTCGAACAGCAGGCGCGCATCCTGGCCGGCCTGCCGCTGGGAACCACGGAAGTATTGCGTCCCGCCGCCATGATGAATCTCCTGGGGGACCTCTGGTTCGACGCCCGTAACCAGCAGCGCGAGCCGGACTGGTCGGGGGTGCTGGCGGTGCCGGGCACGCGCCTGCACCTGTATGCCAAGTCCGAGGCACGGCCCGGGCGCAAGATGGGGCATGTGAATTTTCTGGCCGACACGGCGACCGAGCTGCACGCCCGCATCGCCCGCGTGGCCGCTGTACTGGGGCTTCCGGATGTCTGATTCCGACCACGACAGGATCGTCGAGGCGGCCCATCGCCTGGCGCAGGGGCGGCTGGTCGCGTTTCCGACAGAGACCGTCTACGGCCTCGGGGCGGACGCCGAAAACCCGGCCGCCGTGGCCCGCATCTACGCGGCCAAGAAGCGTCCGGCCAATCACCCGGTCATCGTGCATCTGGCGCCGGATACTGACCCGGCTTATTGGGTGACCGCCGTGCCGCCGCTGGCACGCAAGCTCATGGCGGCGTTCTGGCCCGGACCGCTGACCTTGATTCTGCCCAGGGCGGCTCACATTCCGGCTGACGTCAGCGGCGGGCAGGCCAGTATCGGTCTGCGTTGTCCCTCGCATCCGGTGGCGCAGACGCTGCTTCATGTGTTTGCGGGACTCAAATCCCACGGTTATGGCGGCGTGGCGGCGCCCTCGGCCAATCAGTTCGGCCAGGTGTCACCGACGCGGGCGGCGCATGTCCGCCGGGAGTTTCCGGAACTCGATGAACAATCGCTGATGATCCTGGAGGGCGGCGAGTCCGAAGTCGGGATCGAATCGACCATCCTGGACCTCTCGCGGCTGGATCGTGGCATCGCTCCCACCCTGTTGCGGCCGGGCGGCATCAGTATCCTGCAACTGGCTGACGTCCTCGGCGAGCCGCCGGCGCTGCCGGACGCGGCCGCGCCGCGCGTCTCCGGGTCATTGAAGGCGCACTAC
>DATNAI010000228.1:0-14918 GCA_035572875.1 Castellaniella sp.
GGCCGGGTCCTTGCCGAACCGGTCCCGCAGCAGCGGGATCAGTACCCCCAGCGCCGCGCCAATCAGCATGTTGCCCACCATGGCGGCCATCATGACGCCGGCGACGGCGTAGGACCCCGAGATCAACCACGCAAACGTGGCGGCCACCAGGCTGCCGCAGGCGCCCACCATGAAGGTCACTTGAAGCTCCCGCCGGACCAGCGGCCAAAGGTTCGACCCGGTGACGCGGCCCGTGGCCATCGCGCGGATGATCATGGTCATGGTCTGGTTGCCGGAATTCCCGCCGATCCCCGCCACGATGGACATCAGGAACGCCAGGATGACGATGTGGCTCACCGTGTCCTCGAAGCGGGATGCAACGAACGATGCGGTGGAAGCCGTACACAGATTGATGAGCAGCCAGGGCGCCCGGTTGCGCAGCGCCGCCAGCGCCGGCGCGAATATGTCTTCTTCCTGCAGGCCGGCCCGCGACAGCTGTTGCTCCTGTGAATCTTCCCGCAGCACGTCAACCACCTCGTCGATGGTGACCCGGCCGATCAGCCGCCCCTGTTCGTCCACCACCGGCGCGGACACCAGGTCGTAGCGCTCGAACGCGCCGGCGGCGTCGGTGTCCGAATCCGCGGGGTTGAGACTCAGCACGTCCGGTTCCATGGCGGTGCTGACCAGGGTGTCGGGTTCGCTCAGCAACAGCCGTGACAGTGACAGCGTGCCGCGCAACAGATCGTTGCGGTCCACCACGAAGATCTGGTCCGTGTGATCGGGCAGTTCGTGCAGGCGGCGCAGATAGCGAAGCACCACCTCCAGCGTCACGTCTTCGCGCACGCGCACCATGTCGAAGTCCATGATGGCGCCCACGGTGTCCTCCGGGTAGCCCATGGCGGCCACGAGCTGCGCGCGTTCGGCATCAGTCAGGCCCTTCTGCACTTCGGTCATGACTCCGGCGGGCAGATCGGGGGCCAGATCGGCGATCTCGTCCGCGTCCATGGTGCCGGTGGCGGCGATCAGGTCCTCATGATCCATGGACTCGATCAACGACTCCCGGACCCAGTCCTCCACCTCCAGCAGCACGTCGGCGTCGTACTCCTGGGCGACGAGCTGCCAGACCGCCTGCCGTTCGTGGACGGGCAGCGATTCCAGGATGAAGGCGATGTCGGCGGGATGCAGAGCGTTGATGATCTGGCGGATCTCGTCCTCGTGCTGGCGCAGCAGCATGCCTTCGAGGAGATTGGATCCGTCTTCGTCTTCCGTGCCGCGCTGGCGTTGTGCGAGCGCCTCCACGACCTCCTGGCGTTTCAGGATGGCCTGCAGCTCCTGCAAGGCAAGTTGGGCGTCCTCGGGGTCCAGGCGGCGCGGAACGATGACCGGGTGGGCCGGTTCCAGGCCGGGTTGCTCGTCAGCCATGAGGGCGGATCTCAGATCGGAGGCAGGGGCCGGCTGCGGCGGTTTTCGTCCGTCGCCACGTAGGTCAGGGTTGCTTCAGTGACCTTGACGACCTCGACGTCGAGCCGCTGGCGTTCCGCGAAGACTTCGACCGCCACCGTGATGGAGGTGCGGCCGGTGCGGATGATCTCCGCGTACACGCTGAGCAGATCGCCCACGAATACCGGCTGCTTGAAGGTGAAGGCATTGACCGCCACGGTCGCCACGCGCCCGCCGGCGCGCCGGGCGGCCGGGATGGAAGCCGCGATGTCCACCTGGGCCATGATCCAGCCGCCGAACACGTCGCCATGGACGTTCGCATCGGCGGGCATGGGCATGACGCGCAGTACGGCGTGCCGGTCCGATGAGGGCAGGGTGACGGGGGTAGAGTCGGGCATGACCACCTCGGGACGAAATGAGCGGGGGACTGGCGCCGCGCAATGCGCTGCGCCAAGGCGCGTATTTTACGGCAATCACCGAGCCGGGCCTGGCGGCTCCCGAAGAAAGCGATGCGAAAGGGACACCCAGTAGGCGGCACCCAGTGGAATCAACGCGTCGTTGAAATCGTAGCTGCTGTTGTGCAGCATGCAGGGACCCGGGCCGTGGCCCCCCGATCGATGGTCGCCCATGCCGTTTCCGATCCATATATAACAGCCGGGACGCTGTTGCAGCATGAAGGCGAAGTCCTCGGCGCCCATGGAGGGGCGTACCTGGGTGTTCACCCGATCGGCACCGACCAGGTCGCACAGGACCTGGGCGCAGAGTTCCGCCTCGGCGGGGTGGTTGATGGTCGCCGGGTATTCGCGCAGGAACGTGAAGGTCGGTTCGCAGCGCAGGGCCTGTGCGAGGTGTTGCGTCAGCTCGCGCATGCGCGCTTCGATCAAATCCAGTGCCTCGTCCGTCAGCGCGCGCACGGTGCCCCGCAGTGTGGCGCTGTCCGGTATCACGTTGTCGGCGGATCCTGCGCGCAGTTGTGTCACGCTGATGACCCCCGCCTCGAGCGGATCCTGGTCGCGTGTGAGGATGGTCTGGTAGCCCAGGATCAGCTGTGCGGCCGCCACCACCGGGTCCACGCCCAGATGCGGCATCGCGCCGTGAGCGCCCCGGCCCTTCAGGATGACTTCGAAGGTGCTGCTGGAGGCCATGATGGGGCCTGCGGTCAGACCGAATGAACCCACCGGTATGCCGGGCCAGTTGTGCATGCCGAACACCGCATCCATGGAGAAGTCTTCGAACAGGCCGTCCTGGATCATGCGGAGGGCGCCGGCGCCGCCTTCTTCGGCCGGCTGGAAGATCACGTACACCGTGCCGGGAAATTCGCGGGCCTGGGCCAGATAGCGGGCGGCGGCCAGCAGCATGGTGATGTGACCATCATGACCGCAGGCGTGCATCGCCCCCGGATTGCGGCTGGCATGCGCGAAGGTATTGGCCTCCGGCATGGGCAATGCGTCCATGTCCGCCCGCAGCCCGATGGACCGCCCCGGCTGCCGGCCGTCGATGCGACCGACCAAGCCGGTCTCTCCCAGACCGCGGCTCACGGCGATGCCCCAGGATTCGAGGAGGCGTGCAATGGTGTTCGCGGTGCGGGTTTCCTGGAAGGATAGCTCGGGCCAGGCATGGATGTCGCGCCGGATGCGGGCCATGTCCGGCAGCCATTCTTCCAGAGTGGTGATGAGGTGGGTCGTCATAGGTGTCTCGCGATGAGCGCATCCAGGGCTGGCGCGACGTGAGGATTGCCGGCGTAGACATAGCCGCCTTCGGGCCAGGGTTCGCGATGGTGGATATCTTCGCAGACGCCGCCTGCGGCGCGTACCAGTGCCGTTCCGGCTGCGACGTCCCAAGAGGCGAGCCCCATCTCCCAGTAGCCGTCGTAGCGCCCGCAGGCCGTCCAGGCCAGGTCCAGTGCCGCCGAGCCGAGGCGGCGGATGCCCCGGGTCTTGTGGAGCGCCTCCTGCAAGCCGGGCATGTACTGAGCCTCGAACGAAAAGTCGCGGTAGGGAAGGCCTGTGGCGATCACTGATTGGTCCAGGCTGGTGATGCCGGAGCAGTGGATGCGCCGGCCGTTGAGCCAGGCCCCCAGCCCGTGCAGTGACGAAAACAGCTCCTCGCGGTTGGGGTCGTAGACCACGCCGATGAGGGGGGTGTCCTGTGGAAGCGGAATCTGGCCGTCCGGGCGGCAGCCTTTGTGCCCGATGAGGGCGATGGACACCGCGTAATGCGGGATGCCGCTGAGGAAGTTGGTCGTACCATCCAGCGGGTCGATGAACCAGGTGGCCGCCGCGCCGCGTTCGCCGCCGGATTCTTCGGCAATGACGCCGATGCCGGGCGTCCGGGCCCTGAGGATGTCGAGGATGGCGCTTTCCGCGTCCCGATCAGCCTGCGACACCAGGTCGTTGCGGGTCTTGAAATCCACCACCAGGTCGTCGCGGTGCAGCGCGTGTGTTTGTAAAATGGCGGCAGCCGTGTGCGCGGCCGTGACGGCGGCATCCAGGGAGTCGGCTGACAACAGATGCGGTGTGGACATGGAGGAAGCCCTGTGCTGTGCTTCGCCGCGGAGCCGTCGTGGCCCGCAAGGCGGGTTGTTCTGATTGTACTTGACCGGATGGTGGTATCCCCGCATGTCGGGCAATTTTGAAGTCCTGAGTCCTGCCGCTTGGCACGAGGACGCGCGCGGGATTCCGCGTAGCGATCGCTATGGCGACGTGTATCACAGCGAGGCGGGCGCCCTTGCACAGGCGCAACACGTCTTTCTGGGAGGCAATCGCCTTCCCTCTCGGTGGCAGGGCCGTGGCACGTTCACGATCTGCGAGACCGGCTTCGGACTGGGGCAGAATTTTCTGGCTACGTGGCGCGCCTGGAGCGATGATCCCCGTCGCTGTGCGCGCCTGCATTACGTGGCCTTCGAAGCTCATCCTTTCCGGCTGGAGGACCTGCGGCGCACCTGGCGGAAACTGGCCCCGGGGGTCCAGCCCCTGGCTCGTGCGCTGGGCGAACGTTGGCCGTCGCTATTGCCAGGGCTGCATCGCATCGAACTGGCTGGGGGCGCTCTCACGCTGACCTTGGCTTTCGGGCGCATCGAGCGGATGGCGCGGCAGGTGCAGGCGTTCGTGGACGCCTTTTACCTGGACGGGTTCGCGCCGCGCGTGAACCCCGAGATGTGGACGCCACATGTGTTTGGGCAGATGCGCCGGCTGGCTGTGCCGGGAGCCACCGCGGCGACGTGGTGCGCGGCCGGACAGGTGCGGCGCGATTTGCGCGACGCGGGGTTTCTGGTGTCGCGCGCGCCCGGTTTCGCGGACAAGCGCGACATGACCGTTGCCGTCTTGCGGCCGGGGTTGGGACAGTCGCCGCCATCAGTGCAGCGCCGGATCGCTGTCATCGGCGGCGGCCTTGCCGGGGCCGGGATTGCGCAGGCGTTGGCGTTGCGGGGCGACGAAGTCGACATCTGGGATCCTGCGCCGGGCGGGGGTGCGGCACGGCAGCCCTCGGCCGGCGCCGCGCTGATCCCGGCGTTGAGCCCCGACGACGACACCCGGTCACGGCTTTCCCGTGCGGGCCTGGAGAGAGCCCGGGCCCGCTGGATGACGCTGGTCCCCGAGGTGCGCCCGCGCGCGTGCGGGGCGCTGGTCTGCGCGCGCACGCCGGACGAGGCGGATCTGCAGCGGCGCACCCTGGCGCGGCTGCGGTTTCCCGACACATGGGTCGGCCGTCTGGACGCGGCGGCAGCTCAAGAGCGGTCGGGTGTCCTCTTGCCGTGGGGCGGGCTGTGGTTTCCGGAAGCGTTGCAGGTTTCGCTGGCGGAACTGCTGGGCGCATTGCAGGCTGGCCCAGGGATCCAGCTGCGCGACCAGCGCATCGAGGGCCTGCGCCGCAAGGACTTGGAAGGCTGGGAACTGCTGGGCTCCGGTGGGCGCGTGCTGGGGGTCGCGGAGCAGGTCGTGCTGGCCAATGCGCGCGAAGCGGGGCCGCTGCTGGCGCGACTCGCTTCGCTGGCACCCTGGCCGGTGCTGTCGGGCGTGACTCCCCTTGCCGGGCAGCTCAGCCTGTATCCGGTACACGACGGCGATGCCGCCCAGGTGCCGCGCTGCATCCTGGCTGCGGACGGCTATTGCCTGCCACCGTGGCAGGGCTGGGGCGTGGCGGGCAGCACCTACCGATGCGCCGTGCAGGACAGCGTGGCGGATGCGCCCGGGCACGCCGAGATCCTGGGGCGGCTGGCTGGTTGGTTGCCCCCGGGGAGCGTTCCATGGCTGGGGAGAGGCGAGCCCAGCGGCTGGGCCGGCTGGCGGGCCGCTACCCGCGACCATTTGCCCATCGTGGGCCGGGTGCCGGGCGAGGACGGCTTGTGGTTGGCTTGCGCCTACGGGTCGCGTGGCCTGAGCTGGTCCGCGCTGATGGGTGACCTGATTGCCGCACAGGTTCACAGCGAGCCTTTGCCGCTCGAACGGGAGCTGATTCACAGAATCCGCATCCGGTGAATCCCCTTCTGATGGCGGATTTTATTTTATGGCGCAAATCCGTCAGAATAATGTCTTTTACAAGTCTTGAGCGGGCCCTATGCCCAGAGGATCACGCTGTGTCGCCCACCACTGAACTGGCGGACCCAATTTTTGAAACCGGCCCGGTCGACTCGTCGCCATCCTGCGTTGAATGGGCACTTCGACCGGATGGATGGCGCTTGCGGATCGAGGCCCATGCGCCAGGGGTGTACCGATTGCGATGCGGTCCGTCCAGTTGGCTGTCTCCGGCCAAACCTTCGGCTCGCGCGCAGCGTCATGCGGCCTTGCTGTTGGCTCGGGAGGAAGCGGTGGGCGAGTTCGAGCTTTCCTCGCCGCGGCCCGGCCACTGGCGCCTGACACAGGGGGAAACCTCCCTGCAGATCGGCGGCCCCGCTCCGGCGCTGCAACTGCTGCGCGGCGGCGAACCGGTGGCCACGGCCCATTTTCCGTTGCCCGAGGATGAGCGCTCCTGGCGGATGGATTGGCGGCTGGGCGAGGACGAAGGCCTGTATGGATTGGGCGAGACGCAGGGAGATCCGGATCGCCGGGGCGAATGCCTGGCTTCGGATCGTGCGGCGGACCGCACTCTGCCGCTGGCCTGGAGCCCGCACGGCTGGGGGGTGTACGTCAATACACTCGATCGGGTGGTCCACGATTTGCGGGATGATGGTCGGTACGACATACAGACGGCTGCTATCGGGCTGGACGTCTTTCTGTTCGTGGGAGATCCCTCCGAGATTCTGAACCAGTACACGGCGCTCACCGGGCGTGCGGGTCAGCCGAGCCTGTGGCCGATGGGGGTGTGGCTGGATCAGGCTCCCGGCCAGTCTCTGGAAGACAGCGTCGCACAGATCCGTAGTCTGCGGGCACAAGGTATGGCGCTGGACGTGCTGGCGTTGTCGGACCCGGCGGTTGTCGGCTTTCAGGCCGACAAGCCGGTATTCGAATGGGCCGGTCGGGTTGCCGACTGGCGCGAGACGCTGGCCAAGGCCCGTGCGGTCAATGTGCATCTGGCTGGCTCGTGTCTGCCCGGTGTGCTGCAGGGCACGCCGCTGTTCGAAGAATGGGCGGATCGCGGCTGGCTGCTCGGCGACGCCGAGGGCGATGTCTGGGTGTGTCCGGGGAACGCCGCGTCGGGTGGCCGGCCGTTCGGGCTGCTGGATCTGACCCACAAGGACGCTCGCCGCCTCTGGACCGAACGCCATCTGCAGACGGTGGAAGAGGGGCTGGACGCGCCGATCTGCCAGGCCCGGCTCGATTTTCCGCCTCAAGTCGAGGCTCGCGGCGGTGAGTCGGGAGCCGTCCTGCGCAATGTCTATCCGCATCTGGCGCGCCAGGCGCTGTTTGACGCGGTAGCTGGCCCGCACACGCCCCAGGAGGGCGTGATGGTGAGCCGCGATCTGTTCCCGGGCGTTCAGCGCTATGCCTGGCAACAGGGGCCCGCCGTGGATAACAGCTGGGCGGGCTATGCCGCCTCGCTGCGCGCCGCGCTATCCGTGGGAAACAGTGGTGTGGCCGTGCAGACCCACCGCTTGGGCGATTCCACCCGGCCCGTGGATGGCATGACGCCAGAGCTGTATGTGCGGTGGCTGGCCATGGCCGTGTTTTCAGGCAATTTCAGTCTGCAGGGCCTGCCCGCGCTGATGCCGGACGCTTTCGATGCCCGGACCCGTGCCCTCGTGGTCCACTGGCTGCAGTGGCGCTATCGTCTGCTGCCCTATGTGGCGGGCATTGTGGATGACGCCGTGCGCACCGGCTTGCCCGTGCAGCGGTCCATGGCCCAGGCTTTCCCGGCGGACGAACAGGCTCACCTTTGGGATACTCAATATCTGCTGGGACCGGCGTTGCTGGTGGCCCCCGTCATGCAGCCGGGAGACACACTGGAAGTCTATCTGCCCAAGGGCGACGCCTGGTGGGACCTGAATACCGGCTGGCGCTACGAAGGCGGCACGCACTGGACGGTTCATGCCGGGCTCGACACATTGCCCGTGTTCGGGCGTGAAGGCCACATCCTGTGCCTGGGGCCGCTCGCCCAGCATACCGGCGAGATCAATTCCGCACGCATCCTGGAAGAGGTCTGGATGTTTGGCATGCCGGAACACAATCCGGTCGTCATGCGCAACAAGATCCGTGTCATGCAGATGCAGGGATCGAGCTATATCAAGGGTCTGGAGGGGCTGCGCATCCTGTCGTCGCAGGGACTGGAAGTCAAGCGCCGGGGCGCCGAGGTCAGGATCTCGAGGGCACGCTGAGTCGCGCCGGATCCAGCACCCGCTGGGCTGGAACCTGGATGCAGAGCGCCGGGTCGAAGGCGGGGTTCTCGTCCACGCCGTCGCGACAGTAGCCGCGCGGATTGCACAGTACACGGGTGCCGTAGACTGTGTAATCAAAGCTGTCGTGGGTATGGCCGTGGATCCACAGATCGGCCCGGCCCAGCAGGCTGGTGCAGTCGGAGACGAAACCTGCGCTGACCAGCGATTCGGCGAATCGGGGATGCACGCTGCGCATGCTGGGTGCGTGATGGGTGATGACCACCGTCGGACCATCGAAGGGCTGGTCCAGTGCGGCGTCCAGCCAGGCATATTGTTCGCGAAACAGTTCGATCGAGTCCTGGGGCGTGTAGGTCGAGCCGTCGGCGTTGCGGATGACCTGGAAGTCGCGCATGAATTCAGCTGAGCGCTCCATGGCGAGATCCCGGCATTCGGCGCCGAACAACTCGAAGTCGGTCCATAGCGTCGTACCCAGGAACCGCACGCCACCGATTTCCAGCGATTGCTGATCCAGGAAGTGGACGCCGCAGGCCTTTGCGCATCGGGCGAGATCCTCGCGCACGGCCGGGATGCTGCCGCCGTAGAATTCATGGTTGCCCGCCACGTACAGTACGGGACGATCAAACTGGCTGGCCCACCGCATGGCCGCCTCCGCGCGGGCGATGTCGCCCGCCAGGATGGTGATGTCGGCCCGCACCTGCGGCAGGGGCATGCCTTGGACCCCCAGGTGCAGATCCGACAGGATGTGCAGTGTCAGTGGTTTTGGGTGATGGGTGGATGTCATGGTGCTTTTCCGGAAAGATGGCTGCAGCTTGACGTGAATTTTTGATGCTGTCAGAATAGCGGGCTTGCATTGGGTCGTTAGCTCAGTTGGTAGAGCACCGGACTTTTAATCCGTTGGTCGCGCGTTCGAGCCGCGCACGACCCACCATTTTGCCGCGCCAGTCCTCTGCGACTGGCGTTTTTGTGTTGGTTTCCTGCATTGTCTGCGGCGGCACCGGGTCCCGCCATCAGGGGTTACCAGCATCAGGACGGCGTGCCAGGCAGGCCGCTCGCCCCGTCGCGTTTCATATTCCCATCGGTAATATGCTATCGAATCAATCTATGAAACCGTCATGCTAAATTTACGTCTTGTTTCCGGCGGATCCGGGACTGCAAGTCTTCCACATGGTGATTGCGCATCTTGATCGACCTCGAGAATATCCATAAGACCTACCGATCCGGCGGCCGCGTCGTCTCCGCGCTGGCGGACGTCTCCCTGAACATCCGCGAGGGCGAGGTCTTCGGCATCATCGGTCGTTCGGGGGCTGGCAAAAGCACCCTGATCCGCCTGCTGAACCTGCTGGAGCGCCCGACGGAAGGCCACGTGCGGGTCGATGGCGCGGACATCACGACGTACTCCGATGGCCAGTTGCGGGAATACCGGCGCACCGTCGGCATGGTGTTCCAGCACTTCAACTTGCTGCGGTCGCGCACGGTCATGGAAAACGTGTGCTTTCCGCTGCGTCTGTCGGGCACCTCTCGCAAGGCGCGCGAAGCCCGTGCGCGCGAAATGCTGGATCTGGTGGGGCTGGCGGATCACGCTGACCAGTATCCCAGCCAGCTTTCGGGCGGCCAGCAACAGCGGGTCGGCATCGCCCGGGCGCTGGCCAGCGCCCCCCGCATTCTGCTCTGCGACGAGGCCACCTCGGCGCTGGACCCCGAGACCACCCAGTCCATTTTGCGGTTGCTGGGCGACATCAACCAGCGGCTGGGGCTCACCATTGTGCTCATCACGCACAGCATGGACGTCATTCGCGCCGTCTGTGACCGGGTCGCGGTGATCGAGCGCGGGCATATCGTGGAGACCGGCCAGGTGCTGGAGGTCTTTCTGCATCCCCAGCATGATGCGACCCGCGCATTGCTCTCCGAGAGCGGGCTGGATGGCGGCGAGGGGTGGCGTGTGCTGGCCGAGGGCGTCGCCGGTCGCTTGGTGAAACTCAGTTTTCGTGGCGAGACCACGGGCAGCCCGCTGCTCAGCCATCTGAGCCGGGATCTGCATCTGGACCTGAGCATCCTGCAGGGGTCGGTGGGGCGAATCAAGGAAACCCCGTATGGCCAGCTCATCGTGGCCGTCGGCGGATCGGCCAGCGACCTGACCGCGTTGGAGCCTGCGCTTGCCAAGGCAGGCGTTCATTGCGAGGTGTTGCGGCCATGATGGCGAACGTGGATTGGGCAATGATGCTGGGTGCCACCATCGACACCTTGTTGATGACCGGCTTTTCGCTGCTGTTTACGGTGATCATCGGTTTGCCGGTGGGCGTGCTGCTGTTTCTGACCAGTCCGGGCCAGGTGATTGCGAACCGCCCCGTCTATCAGAGCGTCGCTTTCGTCGTCAACGTGTTGCGTTCGGTGCCTTTCCTGATTTTGCTCATTGTCATGATCCCGCTGTCGCGGGTGATCGTGGGCACCGCCCTCGGGGTCCAGGGCTCCATCCCTCCGTTGGTGGCCAGCGCCGCGCCGTTCTTTGCCCGACTGGTGGAGAACGTTTTGCGAGAACTCGATCCGGGAGTGAGTGAAGCCTGCCGCGCCATGGGTGCGACCTCACGCCAGACGGTGCTGCTGGCGTTGCTGCCCGAGGCCACCACCGGCATCCTCGCCGCTACCGTGGTGACCGGCATTGCGCTGGTGGGGTATTCGGCCATGTCGGGTGTGATCGGCGGCGGCGGGCTCGGCGACCTGGCGGTGCGGTATGGCTACCAGCGTTACCAGGCGGACGTCATGGCGGTCACCGTCGTGATCCTGGTCGTCATGGTGCAGGTTTTTCAGGGAGTTGGCGACCGCTGGGTGGCCAAGCTCAACAGGCGGTAATCCACAGGAGATGTTCATGTTCAAGAGATTCGTGCCGGTCCTGGCACTGGCCATTCCGTTGGCGCTGGGCGCCACGGCGCATGCTGAAAAGCTGTCCATCGCGGCGACACCCGTGCCTCATGCCGAATTGCTGGAGTTCGTCAAACCGGATCTGGCCAAGGAAGGCGTGGAACTGGACATCAAGGTGTTTACCGATTACGTGCAGCCCAACCTGCAGGTCTCCGACAAGCATATCGACGCCAACTTCTTCCAGCACAAGCCCTACCTGGACTCGTTCAACAAGGAACATGGCACGCACCTGGTGTCCGTCGGCGCTGTGCACGTGGAGCCCTTTGGCGCCTACTCACAGAAGATCAAGGATATCAAGGACCTGAAGGACGGCGCGCAGGTGGCCATCCCCAACGACCCCTCCAATGGTGCCCGCGCACTGCTGCTGTTGCAGAAACAGGGGCTGATCAAGCTGAAGGATCCCACCAATATCCTGGCCACGGCGCGCGACGTGGTCGATAACCCCAAGCACCTGAAGTTCCGCGAGCTCGAGGCGGCAACGCTGCCCCGGGTGCTGCCGGATGTGGATCTGGCGCTGATCAACACCAACTATGCGCTGGAAGCAGGGCTGAACCCGATCAAGGATGCGCTCTTCATCGAAGACAAGCATTCCCCGTATGCCAATCTGGTGGTGACGCGCCAGGACAAGGTGAACGATCCCGGCATTCAAAAGCTGGTGAAGGCCCTGCAATCGGAAAAAGTGCGCGCCTTCATCGAGACCAAGTACAAGGGCGCCATCGTTCCGGCGTTCTGATCGGAGCCGTGCAGGCACTGCCTGCATGCCACTCGGGAATCACTCGGACGGGTTCGCGAACCATTCGCGGACCCGTTTCCATTAGTGGCGGGAGACGCGGAAGGTCCGCGTGGAAGTGACCTTGTCCGAGCCATCGGCCGTGATCTGGATCGCCACCTGGAACGGGCGAAAACCTTTGGGAAGGTCCGTCCAGTCGCCCTTGATGACGGTATAGCGTCCCATGTCCAGCGGTTGGCTGATCACGTCCTGGGAGCCGCGGTTGCCATTGGGGTAGGTGCCCATGGCCACCAGCTTGACGGTCCCTCGCAGATTCGGGGCCTCGGTCTGCCCTTGGGGGATGTCCTGGATCAGCAGGACCTGATAGTGCAGCCCGTCTTTGCTCAGCACCATGTCGCCGGCCCGGATGCCGGGCGTTCCCTTGCGGGGATCGGCCGGAATCGCCTCGATCAGGCTGGCGACGCTCGCCTGCATGTCGGCGGCATGCAGGCGTGCCTGTTTCATTCCCTGGCTGGCTGTTTTTTCGGTCTTCTGCGATTGGCCCAGGGCTTCGCGCAGCTTCTTGGCGTCGGCCGTCAGTCGCTGGTTCTCCATGTTGGAGGTGTTCAGGTCCGTGCGCAGCTGTTCGGACTGCTCGATCGTGAGCCGCTGCGGGCCGTAACTGCGCTGCAGGAACAGCACGCCGCCCGCGCCCAATACGATCCCGGTGATGAGCAACAACAGCCAACGGGGAATTCCCCGGCTGCGTCTGGTATAGCCATAGGGAGTGGGCTTAAAGGTCGGGTGTTTGGGACCAAAAGACATAACGGAGTTCCTGGACAGCATGCGGCACCGCGTGCCGCGGAAATTCTCAAGGATAAACGCTTTACCGACCCTGCTGCGGGGTCGTGAACAGATGGTTTCGATTTGTAATGCAGTTTAGCAGGAGGCGTCCGGTCGTTTCCGGAGCATCCTGTCCAGTTGCGTCAGGCGTTGCGGCGTGCCAATGTCGGCCCATTGTCCGCGGTGGTGTTCGCCCGTGACGACGCGCTCGGCCATGGCCGAGCGCAACAGCGGCGCCAGCGCCGCAGGCTGGTCGGGGTGGATGCCCGCGAACAGGCTGGGGTGATAGACGCCGATGCCGGCAAAGGTCAGGGCGGTGCCGGCCGGGCCGCGCGGCGCCACACGGCCATTGGCGTGCAGCGTGAAATCACCCTGCGGGTGGTGTTCCGGATTGTCCACCAGCACCAGATGCGCCAGCCGCCTTGTGGACATTTGAGTGGCCAGAATGAGGGCCCGCTCGGGATTCCAGTCGCACCAGATGTCGCCATTGACGACGAGGAAGGGCTCGCCGCCAAAGAACTCCAGCGCGTGGGCGATGCCGCCCGCCGTCTCCAAAGCTGGCGATTCGGCCGAGTACCGCAGCCGCGCGCCCAGGGACCGGCCGTCGCCCAGCGCGGTCACGATGCGTTCTCCCAGCCAGGCATGGTTGATCACGATGTCGCACAGGCCGGCACCCACCAGTTGGCGGATGTGCCAGACGATGAGAGGCTGGCCGCCTACCGGCAGCAGAGGCTTGGGGCAGACGTCCGTGAGCGGGCGCATGCGCTCGCCCCGGCCGGCCGCCAGGATCATGGCTCGCATCAGAACGAATAGCCGTCGGTGAAGGACACCTTTTCCACGGTATCCAGAAGGCGTACCAGTGGGTGAAAGACCTGGTAGCGCTCGGCCACCTGACGCACATAACGCTGCACGCGCGGCATATGGTCCAGGTAGTGGTGCTTGCCGTCGCGGTGCGAGAGGCGCGCGAAGACACCCAGGATGCGCAGGTTGCGCTGCAGGCTCATCCATTCGTATTGCCGATGGAATTCGGCGAAATCCGCAGGGACCGGCAGGCCGGCGGTGCGCGCATACTCCCAGTAGCGGATGGCCCAGTCGAGTTGCTGCGGCTCGTCCCACGAAGTCCGCGCGTCCATGACCAGCGACGCAATGTCGTAGGACAGCGGGCCATGGAGCGCGTCCTGGAAGTCGATCACGCCGGGCTCGAAATCCGGCCCCCCCGGACCCAGCATCAGGTTGGGCGAGTGGTAATCACGGTGCACCAGCACGCGCGGCTGCATCGCCGCCTGGCGCACCAGCAAGTCGAAAATCCGCGCGAGCTGCGCCTGAGTTCCGTCGTCCAGCGCGATCCCGTGGTGGACGTTCAGGTACCAGTGCGGAAAGACGGTGAGCTCGTCCTGCAAGCGCTGTTCGTCGTAGGGAGGCAGGTCGCTGGCCGGGCATTGCTGGATCCTGACCAGCGCCCGCAGGGCCCCGCGGTAGTGCTGCTGCAGATCGTCGCCTTCCAGGCCCGCCTGAAGCGCCTCGTAGAACGTCTGGGTGCCCAGGTCCGAGAGCACCAGGAATCCCTGCTCCAGGTCCATGGCGTGAACCGTCGGGGCGCGCAGCCCGCCCTCGCTCAGGCGCTGCGCCATTTTGACGAAAGGCGCGCAGTCCTCGTGCGGCGGGGGCGCGTCCATCACGATGTAGGAATGGTCCTCGCCGTGGATGCGGAAATAGCGGCGGAAGCTTGCGTCGCCCGAGACGGGTGCGAGCGTCGCGGGATCCAGGCCGGCCGGCGTGTGGAGTTTGTCCAGCCACCGGTGCAAGGCGGCAAGGCGGGCGTCGGGCGGGATATTCATCATGGAAAAGGCTTTCAGATGTAAACGAGCCCCGGGCAGCATGCGTGAGGCTTCTCTATAATACTGGGTCGCTGGTCGTCGCGGGTGTGCGGCTCGGGCGCTGTTCAAATCACGCTGTTCAAATCAATTTCGGGAGACCGGGTCTTCGTGCATCGGATCGGCCGCATCGTTGTGACAAGCTTGTGCCTCTCGGCGACGACGCTGGCTGCGGAGCCGCCGGTCGAGCTGAATGGCCTGCGCGTGGCCGACAGCCTGGAAGTGCACCCCGTCAAAAAGGACGACTCCCTGCCGTCGTTTCTGATCGGAGATGACATCACGCGTGATGCGGACGGGCGAATCACCCTGAGCGGCCACGCCCAGGTGCGCCGGCTGGATTCGGTCGTGAAAGGCGACCGGATCGAATACGACCAGAAGACCGGCG
>DATNAI010000229.1:0-4160 GCA_035572875.1 Castellaniella sp.
CGGTGGGCGGCAACGGTGGGCGGCAACGGTGGGTGGCAACGGCAAGTCGCAGCGGCCGGGCCGGAGCGCTGCGGAGCACGGTTTCGGCCGCGGCGGCCGAGTTCCGGCTTAGAGGCCGAGTTCCCCCCACATGGCGTCCACTTTGGCCTTGACGGCGGCGGTCATCTGAATGGGTCGCCCCCACTCGCGCCCGGTTTCGCCGGGCCACTTGTTGGTGGCGTCCAGTCCCATCTTGCCGCCCAGTCCCGACACCGGCGAGGCGAAATCCAGGTAGTCAATGGGCGTATTCTCGACCAGCACGGTGTCCCGTACCGGGTCCATGCGGGTGGTCAGGGCCCACACCACTTCCTTCCACTGACGCACGTCGATGTCCTCGTCCACCACGATGATGAACTTGGTGTACATGAACTGGCGCAGGACGCTCCACAGCCCGAACAGGATGCGCTTCGCGTGGCCGGGATATTGCTTGCGCATGGAGACCACTGCCAGCCGGTAGCTGCAGCCTTCGGGAGGTAGATAGAAGTCCGCAATCTCCGGAAACTGCCGCCGCAGAAGCGGCACGAAGACCTCGTTGAGCGCGACCCCCAGGATGGCGGGCTCGTCGGGCGGCTTGCCGGTGTAGGTGCTGTGGTAGATGGGCGCGTGTCTATGGGTGATGCGCTCCACGGTAAAGACCGGAAACCAGTCCTGTTCGTTGTAATACCCCGTGTGGTCGCCGAAAGGACCTTCCAGCGCCATCTCGTAGCCGGTGTCGGGGGGCGGCGCAGCGCCTTCCGGCACCGAGGCTTTCCGGGCGCCAGGGTGGCCGGCCGGCAGGATATGGCCTTCGAGAATAAACTCGGCGGTGGCCGGGACCAGAAGCTCGCTGCCCAGCGCCCGCGTCAGTTCCGTGCGCGACCCACGCAGCAGCCCGGCGAACTGATATTCGGAAAGACTGTCCGGGATCGGTGTGACGGCCGCCAGGATGGTCGCTGGGTCCGCCCCCAACGCCACGGCGATGGGGAACGGTTCGCCCGGGTGCGCCAGCGCGTGGTCGCGGAAGTCCAGCGCCCCGCCACGGTGCGAGAGCCAGCGCATGATGACCTTATTGCGGCCAATGAGCTGTTGCCGGTAGATTCCAAGGTTCTGACGCCGCGCGCGAGGGCCGCGCGTGGTCACCAGCCCCCAGGTCAGCAGCGGTGCGACATCGCCTGGCCAACAGCTTTGCAGCGGCAGCGAGGACAGGTCCACGTCGCCGCCTTCCAGCACGGTCTCTTGGCACGGTGCCGAACGGACCGTGCGAGGATTCATGTCCCAGAGGGCCGATTTCAGGACGGAGACCTTGGAGAGCGCATCGCGCATGCCATGGGGCGGGGTGGGCTCGCGCAGCGAGGCCAGCAGCTCGCCGGTTTCGCGCAGCGCACTGACGTCGGCGGCTCCCATGCCCCAAGCCACGCGCCGCGGCGTGCCGAACAGGTTGGTCAGGACGGGGGTGGCGCTCTGGGTGCCGCCATGCAGCGGACATTCGAACAGCAGGGCGGGGCCACCCGCCCGCAACACCCGATCGCTGATCTCGGTCATTTCCAGCGATGTGGAGACCGGGTGCGTGATGCGTTTCAACTCGCCCTGACTTTCGAGCTGCTGGATGAAGTCTCTGAGGTCGCGGTATTTCACAGGGGATCGTCAATCGGGTTACAGTGGCGTCGTGCCAAAGATTACCACCGACCACCACCGATCGGCTGCCGGAGCTTCCCATGTCTGACCCTTCCGCGCAAGAACGGCTGGCGCTGGGTTTGCGGGCCGGGATTGCGCCTATTGGCGAATTCATCCATGTCAGCGCTATCTACATGGGGCTCGCGGTCCTTACGACGCTGGGCCTGAGTCTGGTGCTGCCGTCAATGCGGCAGCAATCCCAGCAGCTGCACGAAGTCGTCCTGACCATGTTCCAGGCCAACGACGGGGGGTATGAGACGCAGGACGACTCGGACGCTCCCGATTGGGCCGCGCCTCCCTTGGAACCGTCCGCACCCGCGCCGCCGGCTCCCGCGTCTGCGACACCCCCCGCCGTGGCCGTTGCTCCCCGTGCCGTTGCCCCCAGTGCAGTTGCCCCGAGTGCCGGTGCGGGTCCTCGCTCTGCCGCGGGTTCCCCGAACCAGAAGGCTGGCAAGAACACGGCTGTCGGCCCCCCGGCGGCCGAGCCCGAGGAGAAGGCGGTGCAGGAAGGCCAGCTCACGTTTGCCCAGGCGCTGCTCGCCAGCATGCAGGACAGACCGGTCAAAGGCATGACGCGGTCCCAGGACCACGGTTTGCGCAGCTATCTGGCGCGTAAATACCGCATTGCGCCCAGCGTGGCGGGAGCGCTGATCCGGACGGCGTTTGCCGTGGGACACGATGAGCGTGTGGATCCCCAGTTGCTTCTGGCCGTGATTGCCATTGAATCGCGCTACAACCCGTTCGTGGAGAGTGCCGCGGGGGCCCAGGGCCTGATGCAGATCATGGGCAACGTCCACCGCGACAAGCTGAAGACCCGCGGCGGGCGCGCGGCGGCATTCAATCCCGTCGTGAACATTCGGGTGGGCGCGCAAATCCTGTCGGACTGCATTCGCCGCCGAGGCTCGGTGCAGGGCGGCCTGGCCTGCTATGTCGGTGCAACCGGCGTCGGCGATGGCGGCTACGGCTCGCGGGTACTGGCCGAACGCCGCCGCATCGCCCTGGCTTCCGGCATCCCCCTCGGCCAGGGCTGACCGGCCGTCTCTCTGTTTCAGACTGTATCGGCCGTACCGGTAGTGCTGGCCGTGCGAGGCCGCAAGTCTCCCAGGAATCCTGCCATCCGCTGGACCGCTTCTTTGAGGCGATCCAGCCCTGTGGCGTAGGAAAAGCGGACTGTATTCCGGGCAAAGGCCTCGCCGAAGTCCAGTCCCGGGACGGCGGCGACGTGCGCTTCGTTCAGGAGCCGCCGGCAGAAAGCCGCACCATCCAGGCCAAAGTTGCGGACGTCGGTGAATATGTAGAAGGCCCCATCCGGCGCCGCGGGCACGCTCAGACCCAGCTCCGCGAAAGCGGGCAGCAGGTAATCGCGGCGCTCCTTGAAGGACAGCCGCCGCTGTTCGTAGATGCGCATGACTTCCGGCTCGAAGCAGCTCAGGGCCGCGTGCTGCGCCAGCGCGGGAGCGCAGATCGCCAGGCTGGACGCCAGTCGCTCGATGGCGGGCATCATGGCTTCGGGCGCGATCAGCCATCCCAGGCGCCAGCCGGTCATGTGGAAGTACTTGGAGAAGCTGTTGATGACCAGCAGGTCGTCGTCCAGCGTGAGGGCGCTTTGCGGCGCATCGTCGTAGTACAGGCCCAGATAGATCTCGTCCATGATGACGTAGCCGCCCCGTCCGTGCACGGCCTCGATCAGCGCCCGCAGCGCCTTGCGCGGCATGGAGGTTCCCGTGGGATTGCTGGGTGACGCAATCAGGACGCCTCGCGTGCGCGGTCCCCAGTGGGCAACGATGTCGTCAGCCTGGAGCTGAAAGCGGTGCTCGGCCGTCGTGGGCACCAGGCGCGTGGTGCCCCCCGCCGCCGTGATGAAGTTGCGGTTCGCGGGATACGAAGGGTCGGGCATCAGCACTTCGTCGCCCGGGTTGACCAGGGCGAGCGCGGCCAGCATCAACGCCCCCGACGCCCCGGACGTGATCAGGATGCGGGCCGGATCCACCACAGCGCCGAAGGAAGTCTGGTAGTAGTGGGCAATCGCCTCACGCAGCGCCGGAATGCCGGCCGGAGCGGTGTAGCCGCTCAGTCCCGCTTCGGCGGCGCGGTTCAGCGTTTCCAGTACGCGGGCCGGCGCCCTGAAGTCGGGTTCTCCGATGCCGAGACTGATGATGTCGTGTCCCTGGGCCGCCAACGCCTGGGCCTGCTTGAGGACTTCCACAGCGTAGAATGGCACCGTACGTTCAGTTCTATCGGCCAGTCGGGGCATGGATGAATCTCGGCTCGGTTCAAAACGCGATTGTAGCCCGCCACCCCAGGAGCCAGTGCCATGCAGTCCCCGTCTCGCCGCGCCTTTCTGTCCGGACGCCGCACTCAGGGTTCGCCGTGGGACACCTTTCTCGCGCGTCTGCATCGCGTGGCCGAAGGCCGGGTGTATGACTTCTCCACGCCAATGGGCAGTGCCCGGCTGATTCCGCAGCACA
>DATNAI010000230.1:0-3083 GCA_035572875.1 Castellaniella sp.
ATGGACGCCGCAAAAAAACAGTCCGGCGCCAGCGCGCTCACGAGTGCGGCGCCCTCGGAAAATCCACCCGTGCGCGGCGGATGAATGCCGCTCAATCTCCGCCCGCAGGTCGCGCAACTCGAGGTGCTCCCGGCCGACCCGCGCCGCCCGCAGGTCCCGGAGGTCCCGGAGGTCCCGCCGGGGGTTCTACCTCGGGACCGGCCTGCTCTTTGGACAGGCAGAGCCAGTCGACCGGGGTTTCCTGGCCGGCGCCACTGACTGCCCGAGCCACCTTCGGATAGGCACATATCGTATGCACCCCATAGGGCGGCTCGAACACGAGCCCATGAGGGGGCTGCACAGTCTGATTCGGCGGAGCAATGTGCGCCGCCAGCAGCATGTCGGGCGCGCGACCCCGCTGCACCCACTCATCGAGCGCCCGGACCCAATGAACCCGGTAGCTGTCGCCCTTCCTGCCCGGTGGCACGAGAAACAGCCGATAAAAGCGCGCGGTGCGCTCGAGGCCACCCGTACGCTGCACCAGGCCCTCATAGGCGCGGACACTGCCGTCCGTCGGTACCGCCACCGGGCCACCGCCGCGGTATTCGAGGATCTTGCCACCGCGTGCTGCGAAGGCCGACACATCCGGCATCTGCCCGCCGGCAGCATTCCCTGGGCGAGAGGCGGAGCCGACGACCAGCCCATCGAAGTCCGATGGATTGGCCTGCAGCTCCTCTAACGGTCCGGCGCTGTCCGCGGTGTCCTCAATCCAATAGGTATAGCGGGGTGTGCCACCGTAGTAGCTGTTGATGAGCATCCGCGCCGCCTGCACGCTCTCATGCACGCCGCGGCCGGCAGAAGCCGACACCCTCGCGCTGCGGACGCCTCTCTTGCGCCGATTCGCCTCGCGATGATCCTCTGGATGACCCGTACCCGTTGTGACCAGCGCATAACCGTGAGCAAGATACGCGCTCACCGCCATGGGATCGGACCCGCTCTCTGCACCGAGCATGAGCAGATTGCCGTTCCAGTCGCTGGCCGGCAGCCACACCCGCACGTTCATCGCAGGGCCACGCGCGCCGCGCAGCGCTGCGGTCACGAGGCAATATGCGGGCACCGCCAGCGTCCCTGCCTGCCGATCCCCGGCGGGCGATGCCGCGACAGGCAACGAGCTCGCCGGCACTTCCTCGGCGTGGCGCACGCGGTGCGCACTCAGGCTGGCATCACTGAGCTGGCTGCAACTCACGGCGGGGGCCTGATCGGGCCGCGCCACCGCGGCGGTCAGCGTGCCCACCTTTTGCGCGGCCGTGGCAGTCGTGCCACCTTCCTCCGCGTCAGTCGCTGCAGCCGCCTGGGCCTCTGCCTGCTGCCCGGGGACCTCATGGCTGTCGCGCTTGTCGACCACGACCTTGCCGTCCTTGAGCACCAGCATCGTGTTCAACAGGTCGTGGAAGTCACGGAAGGGGTTACCCTGCACCAGGACGATGTCGGCGCGCTTGGTGGGCTCGAGCGAGCCAATCTCATTCTGCAGGCCGAGGAAGTTCGCCGTATTGAGGGTCAGGATGCGGATGACGTCCTGCATCGAAAACATCACCATCAGCGACTTGAGCTCGTGCTCCAGCACGTCATGCACGGGATAGTTCTGGTCGCTGCCAAACCCCAGGGCCTTGCCATTGCTGGCATCCCAGATGCGACGCGCGTTGATGAGCGTATAGGCGCCCTCGGTGCCGGTCGCACGTCCCTTGTCATCGCGATTGGCGCCGGCGATGGACTCCGGCCACAACAGCCCGGTGCGAAAGCGCGGTGTGTCGTCCTGCTGGAAAACGTCGATGATGGGATCGCCGAAGCTGATCAGATCGAGCACGATCGTGCCGCTGCGCACGATGGTGCGCGCGTCATCGAAACTCATGAAGTCCTTGTTCGGCAGATGCACCTGATGGCGAACACCGGTCCGGGTCGTGACGGCCAGCATCGCGGGCGTCGAGACGGCGTGGACCTGCACCTGCACCCCGACCTTCTTCCCTTCGTCGACCGCGGCGCTCAGCACCGCGAGCTCCTGCGGCGTCGCGGAGGGTTCGGGGGTCACCGGGAACTCGCCGGTGTATTTGACCCCCTGGGCCGCCATCTGCCTGATCGCCGCGCGTGCCGCTTCGGGAGAGGGAGAAAAGAAGAAGGTACCCGAGGGCAGTACCCGCGGGCCATTGATCGCGCCGGACTCGATGTGTTGCGCAAGCGCGGTGGTGCCGTCCGCAGGACCACCCGCGGAGAGCACCGTGGTAAAGCCGTTCTCAATGAGATCGGCCATCTGCTGCTTCTCATACGGGCCGGTATTGATGTGCTTATGGCCATCGATGAGACCGGGCACGGCGGTCATGCCGGTGGCATCGATGACGGTACCGGCGGTCTGGCCCGGCTGCCCAGGGCCAACCATCACGATGCGTCCGTCACGGACCAGGATGTAGCCGTTCTGGATGACCGGGCCATCGCCTACCGCGATGCGTGCGTGAATGATGGTCGCATCCTGGGCCCAAACCACCGGCGCCGCCGCGCACCCCAGGCCCACGATCAGTGCAACACGAACCCGCTTCATACAGGCACCGCCGGCGCGGAATGCGTCGCGCGCGAGAACGCAAATGACAGTTGCACTCCCACCATCAACGTTGGCAGCGAATGCCCCGCCCAGAAACCACATCATGTAGTCATACCAGCGCATAACCCCCCCAATTCGGCCGCATGGCACGCGGCGGTGCCGTGAACGCTGAAGGTCCGTTTCTAAGCGACCGGTTATTAAAGCGCTATCGTGCGTCAGCGGCAAGCGGCGGGCACAGCAGTTGCCAGCAACTGCTTAGGATGCGCAAGTGTCACCACGGCGGACATTCTCGTGGTCGCCCAGAGCCTGACGACCGCCGCTTATATCTTTTGTACGACGCCTCGCCCCGGAGCCATTTCGCGTAGAGTCGTCGCGCCGTGGCACGACATGCGCCGCATCGCGCCCGTTATCGATTACCCGATCTGTCCGTCACTGGCGCGACCCTCTTTTTGCCAAACGCCCGAATTCGAAAGGGAATTATTCCTCGTCCCCCGTCGGGCTCGGGCCTACGGTC
>DATNAI010000231.1:0-9110 GCA_035572875.1 Castellaniella sp.
GAATCCGTGCCCGAGATCCTGGCCTGTGACCTGAAGCTCGAATCAGCTGCTCAGGCCACCGTCAAGGAGGGCATGGCGTATTGCGAATCGGTGAAGGACTATGCCTCGAGGGACCTGTTCCAAGACATCCTGAACGACACCGAAGAGCATATCGACTGGCTGGAGACCCAGATCGGCCTGGTGGATCAGGTCGGCCTGCAGAACTACTTGCAATCGCAGGTCTGATCGCCCGGCGCCCGGCGCCCAGCGTCGGTTGGCCGATCGAGTGGGGGGGTGCCCGGGCTCGGGACCTAGAAGGAGGACTGCTTGGCGGGGCAGTCTTCGACTTTGCCCCAGGCGTGGTGCGGTTCGCAGTATTTGTTGCGCGCGGCCCAGGCGCACGACGGGCGCGAGAAGAAGCCGCGGCTTTCGCAGGCTTTCAGTTCGGTTGCGAAGGCCTGCCGCCAGTTGCCGTCATTCCGCACGCCAGCGGTCGCAGGCGAAGGCGGCGGAGCCGTGGTTACGTCGATGGGCTGAATGGCCTGGCCCCCCAGGTTCCCGACGGTGGCGATGCCCTGCAGACCGCCATTTCCGGTGTTCATCTGTTGCTGGGCCAGCGCCACGGCCTCGTCCATGGAAATCGAGGTGGTCGCCATCGCGATGGGCCGGTTTTCGTTCATCAGCGATTCGGCCTGTACGTGCCAGTCGGTGGGGGGCGACAGTTGTGGAACCCCCAGCCTGCCATCGGAAAGCGGCTGCGGTGCGCTGGCCACGAAAGGCTTGCCGTCGGCGTCCAGCACCGGCGTCTTGGCGGACAGCTCGGGATGAACGGGCTGGGAGGACTGAATCTGTGCCGGCCCGTGGGCGATCAGCCAGTCGCCGAGCTGCAGTCCGCCCCAGGCAGAGGCCCCCGCGGACAGCAACAGGAAGACGAAGATCAGGCGCCAGGACATGGGCAGGTTTTCCCTTCGATCATTGCGAGCGTCCCATTATAGAAGAAGCCACTCAGGCGCCCGTGTCGAACATCTGGCCCGCGTGTTCGCGCATGGTGTGGAACACGACGTCGGGATACCGTTCTTCGGCCACCCGCAACTGGGCCGCGGACGTCGCGAGGAAGGCCGTGGCGTCCACCACGTCGTAGGCAATGTTGGCGGCGTTGGCGTCCATGAATTTCTTCAACGCCTTGGGGTCGCGGGATGTGATCCACCGGGCCAGGCTGTAGCGGCTGGGCATGAGCCGCGCGTCTACGCCGTATTCCGTTTTCAGGCGATGAGCGACCACTTCGAACTGAAGCTGGCCCACCGCGCCCAGCAACAGGGCGCCCCCAGCGGTCTCGGGGCGGAAGACCTGAATGGCGCCTTCTTCTCCGAGCTGGACCAGCCCCGTGCGCAGTTGCTTGGTGCGCAGGGGGTCCTTCACCTCGACCGCCTGGAAGAGTTCAGGGGCGAAGAATGGCAGGCCGGTGAAGGTCAGGGCCTCGCCTTCGGTGAGCACGTCTCCCAGTTGCAGGAGCCCGTGATTGGGAATGCCGATGATGTCGCCCGCGTATGCTTCCTCAACGATCTCGCGACGTTGAGACAGGAAGGACACCACGTTGTTGGGACGGATTTCCTTGCCGTTGCGCGCGATCCTCAGGCGCATGCCGCGCTGGAAGTGGCCCGAGCTCACCCGTACGAAGGCCACGCGATCGCGGTGCGCCGGGTCCATGTTGGCCTGCACCTTGAAGACGACCCCCGTGAGCTTTGGCTCGTCGGGCATCACTGTGCGCTCCAGTGCCTGGCGGGGTCCTGGCGGGGGGGCCAACTCCACGAGCGCGTCCAGCACCTCGCGCACGCCGAAATTGTTGATGGCTGAGCCGAAGAAGACGGGAGTCTGGCGGCCCGCCAGAAAGGCTTCGCGGTCAAAGGCGGGAGAGGCGCCCCGAATGAGCTCGATTTCATCGTGGGCCTTGAGGTACTCGTCGCCGAACCGCGTGGCCAGCTCAGGGTTCTCCAGACCGTCCACGGTTTCGTCGTCGTCGTGGTGACGTTCCAGGCCGGCTCTGAAGACCCGCATGCGGTCGTGCGGGATGTCGAAGACGCCGCCGAAGTGCCGCCCCATGCCCACCGGCCAGGAGAAGGGGATGGCATCCATGCTCAGGTGCGCCTCGACTTCCGAGAGCAGGTCCAGCGGTTCGCGGACTTCCCGGTCCATCTTGTTGATGAAGGTGATGATGGGGGTGTTGCGCGCGCGGCAGACCTGCAGCAGGCGGATGGTCTGGGGTTCGACCCCGTTGCCGGCATCGATCACCATCAGGGCGGCGTCAACGGCGGTGAGCACCCGATAGGTGTCTTCCGAGAAATCCTGGTGGCCCGGCGTATCCAGCAGATTGATCACGCAGTCGCGGTATTCCATCTGCATGACCGACGAGGCGACAGAGATTCCGCGCTGTTTTTCAATCTCCATCCAGTCGGAGGCCGCGTGGCGGCTGGCCTTGCGGGCCTTCACGCTGCCCGCGATCTGGATCGCCCCCGAAAACAGCAACAGCTTTTCCGTCAGGGTGGTTTTCCCGGCGTCCGGGTGGGAAATAATGGCGAAGGTGCGTCGGCGGGCGACTTCTGCGGTCAGGCTCATGGGTGATGGAAACAGTCGAATTCAGCCCTTGTGGCTGAACGATGCCAGGACGGTGCCGGCCAGGATGAACAGCGTGCCGAAGCTCCGGTTCATCCAGCGGATGCGGCCGGGTTTGCGCAACAGCAGCAACATGCGCGAGGCGAGCGAAGTATAGCAACTCATCGCAATCAGATCGGTAAATGAGAGCGTTGCACCGATGAGCACATATTGCAGAGCCAGCGGGCGGCTCACGTCCAGGAATTGCGGCACCACGGCCAACAGGAACATGGTGCCTTTCGGATTGGTGATGTTCACCAGATAGCCGTGCAGGAGCTGGTCGCGCACCGGGTGCTCGTTGAGGGCTTTGCGGGCCTCGACGGCAACCGGCATGGCGTCGGTGCGGAACTGCTTCACGCCCAGGTAGACCAGATAGGCGGCGCCTATCCATTTGACGATGGTGAAGGCCAGATCGGACGCGGCCAATAGCGCGCCGACGCCCACCGCGACAATGAAGAGCTGGCAGATGATACCGGCCTGCAGCCCCGCGATGGTCCAGATGCCCTGGCGGTACCCGTACTTGAGCCCGGAGGCCATGGAGCAGATGGCCCCGGGCCCGGGCGAGAATGAGATGGCCCAGGCCGCTGCGAAGAACGCCAACCAGGTGGAGAAGGCCATCGCAAGTGCTCCCTGGGTTCAGTCGGCCTTGTGCAGCAGCGCGGCTGGGCGGTCGGTGCCTGACGTGCGCACGTCGCGCCGCGCGGCCGGTGCGGAGCCATTCGGCCGGCTGGGGCGGGCGCCGCCTGGCCGGGAGGTTCCGCGCCGAGGCTCCTGGGTGTTGCGCCTGTCCCCCGAGGGCGACGCGTGGCGTGCACTGCGCCCTGCGGGCGCGCCGTCGCGGCGTCCTTCGCGGTTGGCGGAGGAGCCGTCCCGGCGGCCGGGTGCCCGGCCTGCGCTGCGGGAGTCGTCTTGCAGGCGCGCCAGGGCGCGCTTTTCCCGGGCATCCGGCACGGAGTCGGCCGTGACCATGGCGCGGGGGTTCCAGCCTTCGACCTCCTTGCGTTCGATCGGCTGTTTGATGAGCCGCTCGATGGCTTTGAGCAGCTTGATCTCGGAACCGTCCACCAGTGACAGGGCCGATCCCGTGCTGCCCGCGCGGCCGGTGCGGCCGATGCGGTGCACGTAGTCTTCCGGTACGTTCGGGAGCTCGAAATTCACGACTTGCGGGAGCTGCTCGATATCCAGCCCGCGCGCAGCGATATCCGTAGCCACCAGCACGGCGATCTGACCGTCCTTGAATCCGGCGAGCGCGCGGGTGCGGGCCGCCTGGCTCTTGTTGCCATGGATTGCGGCGGCCGTCAGGCCGTCCTTCGAAAGCTTTTCCGCCAGGCGGTTGGCGCCGTGCTTGGTGCGGGTGAAGACCAGCACCTGATTCCAGCCGCTGTTGCGGATGATGTGGCTGAGCAAGTCCCGTTTGTGGGCCTGTTCGGTCATCACGACGCGCTGGCTCACCAGTTCGGACGCGGTGTTGCGGCGGGCGACGGATACTTCTTCGGGGTGGTTCAGCATGTGCTGGGCCAGATCCCGGATCTCGTCCGCGAAGGTGGCCGAGAACAGCAGCGTTTGCCGCTCTTTGGGGAGCAGCCGCAACACGCGCTTGATGTCGTGGATGAACCCCATGTCCAGCATGCGGTCGGCTTCGTCCAGCACCAGGATCTCGATCCCGGAGAGATCCAGCGTCTTTTGTCCGACGTGATCCAGCAGGCGCCCCGGCGTGGCCACGAGGATGTCGGGAGAGCGCTTCAGAGCCGCAATCTGCGGGTTGATGTTCACGCCGCCGAACATCACCATCGATTGGACCTTGGTGTATTTGCTGTAGAGCCGTACGGACTCTTCTACCTGTGCCGTCAGTTCTCGCGTGGGCGTGAGCACGAGGACCCGGGGACGCCCCGGCCGGCGGACGGTAGTGGGGTGCTGCAGCAGATAGTGCAGGATGGGCAGCGTGAACCCGGCCGTCTTGCCGGTGCCGGTCTGTGCGGCGGCCAGCAGGTCGCCGCCGCCCATCACGCGCGGGATGGCCTGCGCTTGAATGGGGGTGGGGTGGGTGTAGCCGGCGTCGGTAACGGCGCGCAGCAGGGGCTCTGCCAAGCCTAGCGAGGCAAAGGTGATATCTGTATCCACGAATATGACTCCAGCGACCGCCTATCGCTCAAGTCGAGGGATACCAATCGAGGCTGACGAATGAAGAGTGTCTGAGAGGAAAATGCCGGGGGTGACGGGATTTTGGACCCGACCCGGAATTACGCGCAGCGACTGGTAGGCGGCGCGAAGCTGCTGATTATAGCGTGCTCTGGCACGTCATGCGGCTTGGTGCCGCCCAGATTCCTTGGCTCCTCGGGGCCCGTGGTGATTTCTGATGCCGCCGCCGCACGGACTCTCCGTCACATCGCCGCGAACAGCGACTGGGCCATCTGGCTGACCAGCAGGTCGCGGCGCGCATCCGGTGCGTACGCTGTGCCGATGGCGGACCATTCCGGGTGGCCGCGCGCCTCGTTCAGGATCTGCTGCACGTCGGCCGGCAGGCGATGCAGCGCCTCGACCGGTTTCGGGAGTGCTTCAGGCGGCGTGCCGCCCACCGAGGCGGCTGCCGCATCGCTCTGCTCGGAGGCGGCGGGCGCGTCCGCAGCCTCCGGCGGTGCGATCGGCCCGGCCAGGTCGCCGTCGATGGGATGCATGGCTGCGTGGCCCCGCAGTTCCAGCGCCCGCACCAACGCGACTTGGCGCAGGCCGAGCAGATGCAGGACGGGATCGTCCACCGCTATTTCGGTGAAGCCAGCGATCCGGTTCATGAGACGCTTGCCCCACTGGTTGGCACCTTGCCAGGCGCCGCCGATGACCGCGCCGACAAGGGCTGCCGCCCCGAGGCTGAGGCCGCCCGTCAGCACATCGATCGTGGCCCCCGCCATCGCTCCGGTGGCCAGACCCTTGCTGATCTGGATACCGAAAGCCCGCAGGGCCTGGGGGTTGAAGAGATCCATGCCCCAGCGTTCGCCTTCCAGCGGCAGCGGGTGGTGCGGAAAGGTGGCCTTGCTGAATTGATACCGTTTGAGCAGCGCGTGCACGCAGTCCTGTTCACGGTCGCGCGTGCGCTTGCGCAGACTCATGGTAATGGCGGCGACGTCGGTGGGATCCTGGGAGCAGGGCAAGCGCAGCGCGGCGGCGTCCATCAGCAGATCGGCGATGAGCCGAGCCGCGTCCTGCAGCCGTTTCAAGCGCTGCCGGTCCAGATCCGTGCGCAGTGCCAGCAAGGTGGCCGCGTGCTGGTCCAGCATCAGCCCGAGCCGGTCCAGCATCTGCGCCTCGCCGTCCAGCGCAGGCGCGACCGTGTCGAAGTCCACCGTTGCATGCAGGCTCAGCCGCGCCAGGGCTTCGCGCCAGGTGCCCGTGTCGGCCTGGGCGCTGCGGGTGAAGTTCAGTACCGGCAGTACGGGCCGTCCGCATGCGGACAGCAGCAGGAGCTCATCCTTGTGCTTGGGGAGCACCGGGTCACGGGCGTCGATGACGTAGAGCGCCGCATCGGTGGCGAGCACCGTCGACAGGACCCTGCACTCCTGTTCGAAGCGGCCGGCTGATTCGGGACTGTCCAGCAATCGCTGGATGCGGTCGGGGCCGTCCAGGCGCTCGTCCGCCGGCACGAGCTGCTCGATGTAGTCCAGCGCGCCCATGGCATCTTCGAGGCCCGGTGTGTCGCGCAGGACCAGGATGGCGCGTCCGTCCTGCGTCAGGAGCTGGGCACTTTCGACGTGGCGGGTAGTGCCCGGGCTGTCCGCCACGTCGCCGAAGTGCTCATCGCGCAGCAGCGTGCGCATCAGCGAGGTCTTGCCGGTGTTGGTGTGCCCTACCACGGCCAGATCGATGGGCACGGGCGTATCAGCCATGGTGATGGGGTCCGAGATGAGCCAGCCACTGCGACAGCCCCGCTGCCAGCGGGATTTCCAGCGAGGACAGCATCTTGTGCCAAGCCGTGAGCCGGCTGGGGACGCCATCCAGACACACGACCTGCAGGTCGGGACAGGTGTGCCGCAATTCCTCCAGCCAGGTGCGGCTGCCCCGGTCCGGCGTCAGCCGGGCGTCGCAGACCACCAGCAGATGGGCAGGGGGCAGAACAATCAGGCGGCGGATGCGGTTGCGGTCCTCCCGGCTGTCGCAGCGCCCCAGGTCCACGATCGAACCGGGTAGCCCGTCCGGAGGCCAGGACACGCCAGCGCCCAGTTCGTAGGCCAGGACTGCGGCCTGGTCCCGCACGGATCCCGCGGCGACCTGCAGGTTGTGAGGGGACGCGGTATCGAAAGCCGGGCGGTCTATGCCCAGATTTCGGTGCGTGGGCAAAAGGCGTTCCCGCAGCTCGAGCCAGCCCGGAAGATCCGCATCGATCAAGGGTCGCCGCAGGCGGTACCGCAGATGCAACGTGCAGAACAGCAAGGCAATCAATCGCGGAATCAACCCCCACGCCACTACGCATCCGATCAGCCACCAGGACCAGTCCGCCTGGACCGTGGCGTCCAGCGGGCGCTGGCTGACGCTGGCGGCGATGTCGAAAGATCCGGGCGGGGCGAACCCCAGTGCCTGCGGCCACCCGCTGATGAGGTGGGTCAGCGCGATGAACGTGTCTGGCGACAGGAGCGTGGTTTCCCAGTGGAAGGTGTAGCGGCGCGTGCTCAGCAACACGACGAGCGCAGGCAGCATCCCCAGGAAGGCGAGCGTCCAGGCGCCGTGGCTGATGAAGCCCAGGGCGCTGCGCCAGGCGCGTGCCCTGGCCAGCAGCGACAGAAAGGCCTGTGCGGCCAGGGCTCCATCCGGCCCGCGCGCGAGTTTGTGTGTGAGCCACAGCCAGACACGCGACAGCAATGTCCCCGGCTGTATGCCCGGCAGATAGCTGGCGAGCCAGATGAGAAACATCAGGCTGTGCAGCCCGAGAAGCGCCAGCAGCGCCAGTGACAGGTTGATCGCGCCTTGCGGCTGACCCAGGGCGGTGGCGGCCGCTCCCAAGCCGGCCAGGCCCGCCGCCAGCCAGAGCGCGGCCAGTGCGAGGCGGGCACTCGTTGCCCATTGATGCAGGCGTGTCTGCAGGCCGCTGCGCCGCGCCAGCCACTCCGCGCGGATGGCGATCCGGGCCGGCAGGTCAGCATCCTGGCGCAAGGCCATCTGGCAGGCCACTCGATCTTCCAACGGACCCCAGTGCGCTTCGCGCAGGCGCACAGCCTCGGCCTGCCAGCACCGGAACAGCGGGCTGGTGCCGGAAGGGGCGGCGGGCGGGTCGGGGTTCCTCATGATGATCTTCGGCGTCGGGTCAGCGGCCATGATAGCGCCGGTCGCGCATCGAGGCGGAGGATCACGGTGCGCGGCAGGGCCGCAGCAGGGTCACGTCGCCGTCCGTGGGCATGATGGCGCGCAGCGGCTCACAGTGCCCGCGCACGCACCAGTCGTAGTCGGCCGTGTAGGGGGAGCGGGTCAGCCGCAGAATCTTCAGCGGAGGGGTGCGAGGCTGGTATTCGTACCAGCCGTCGGCGCGGTGCACGGCGCCAGGCGGAGGATCCATGCCGGCGCCTGACCCCAGTATGCGGGCATGGCCCGCAATGAGGGTGGGCTGACCGGCTGCGTCCGCCTGCACGATGTAGTCTTCTTCCCATCGGATCTTTTCGATCGAGTGAGTCCAGGCCAAGGTGAAGCCCCGTACCGGCACGAAGCGCGCCGGTAGCTGGGGCGCGGCAGCCAGGGTCAGGCACACACCCAGCGCTCCGAGCATCAGGTGGCCCCTTGGAGCGGTTTCGAGCGCCGGCCGCGGGCCAGGTGCCAGATCAGAAACGCCGCGCTCGCCGCGAAACCGAGCTCGTCCGTCATGGGTACAGCGGCAACCAGCAGGGCGGCAGCGAGGATCACCCAGGCTCGTTCCAGCCAGTTCATGCGGGTCTTCAGGAAGCCGGTGATGCCCGCTGCCCATAGCCCGATGGCGACCACGGCCTTGAAGGTCACGTACACGACCGGGAGAATCCCGCCGCCCTGCAGCATCAGGGCGGGCGAATACACCGCCATGTACGGCACCACGAAGCCCGCCGCCGCGACTCTGAGGGCCTGAATGCTGATCTTCAGGCCGTCCTCTCGTGCGATGGGCGCGGCTGCGAAGGCGGCGAGTGCCACGGGCGGCGTCAGGTCGGCCATGATGCCAAAATAGAACACGAACATGTGCGAGACGATGAGCGGCACGCCCAGCTTCAACAGGATGGGCGCCGCCAGCGAACTGGTGATGATGTAGTTCGGAATGGTGGGGATGCCCATGCCCAGCACCAGGCAAGTCACCATGGTGAGAAACAGTGCGAGGAACAGACTGTTTTCGCCGATGGCGATGACTTGGCCGCCGAACTCCGCCGCCACGCCGGTCAGGTTGATGATGCCGATGATGACGCCCACCAGCGCGCAGGCGGCGGCGACCGACAGCGCATTGCGCGCGCCGTCGGCCAGTGCTTGCAACGCCAGGCGCAGCG
>DATNAI010000232.1:0-21578 GCA_035572875.1 Castellaniella sp.
ACAGCTCTCCGCTGCTTCGCAAGCAAAAGCCTACCCCCGTTGAAATTTTTGCGGCAAAGCGTGAAATCCTGCTCGTATTGGCGAGGCCGGAACGCCCGACAGAGTGGTGCGGCGACAAAAGGTGCAGCTGCAAGGCGCCGCAATCTCGCCACGTTCCGCAAAAGCAAAGGACTTGGCCTCGCGGCTAAGTCCTTGATTCAAGTGGTGGGTTCTGAGAGATTCGAACTCTCGACCTACGGATTAAGAGTCCGAGCAATTTACTATTTTCTTCCGTTGAAATCTGTAGATAGAATCAATATAAATCAATATCTTATGAGACTATTGTTGTGTAAGTAGACAGTTCAATTGTTGATTCATATTCCCCAAAATGGGGCGATTTTGGCTACATGGTGGCTACATGGTGGCTACACGGAAGGGCGGGCAGCATGGCAAGACCAAGACGGGATGCGCAGATCGACCTGAGTGAGGCGCAAGACCTGACCGCTGGACTAATCGCGCGCTTAAACTGCCCAGCCGGCAAGGCCCAAGCTTTCCTGCGCGATGCCAAAGCGTCGGGGCTGCGCGTGCGTGTGACCGCCGCTGGTGCCAAGTCGTTCGTGTTCGAGGCCAAGCTGAACCGGCAAACCATCCGCCGCACCATCGGGGATGTTCGCGCCTGGAGCATTGAGCGGGCCCGCACCGAAGCGAACCGGATGCGCGTGACCTTGGACGGTGGCGACGACCCACGCGAACTGGAGCGCGAGAAACAGGCGGCCGATGCCGAAAAGAGAGCCGCTGCTGTGACTGACGCCGTGACGGTGGGCGAGGTATGGACCGTGTATCTGGCGGAGCGCCGCCCCCACTGGGGCGAGCGTCACTATCAAGACCATCTCAACATGAGCAAGGCCGGCGGCGTGCCGGCCAAGCGAGGGACAAAGGGCAGGGGGGTGACGGTGGCCGGGCCGATTCATCCGCTGCTGGCGCTGCGCCTGGCCGACCTGACGCCCGAGACCATCGAGGCATGGGCCGCCGGGGAAGCCAAGACCCGCCCGACCGCGGGCCGTCTGGCATGGCGCTGCCTCAAGGCGCTTTTAGGCTGGTGCGGCGAACAGGCTGCCTACAACCACTTGGTACCGGTCAACCCAGCCAAGACGAGAAAGACCCGCGAAGCATTCGGCAGGCCCGCCGTCAAATCGGACGTGCTGCTGCGCGAGCAATTGCCAGCGTGGTTCTCCGCAGTGCGCAACGTCGGCAACCCAGTGATTTCCGCGTATCTGCAAACGCTGCTTCTGATTGGGGCGCGCCCCGGCGAGGTGCTGGTGCTGCGCTGGGAAGATGTGGACACCGCATGGCGGGGAATGACCATCCGCGACAAGGTGGAAGGCGAGCGCATCGTGCCCCTGACGCCATTTGTCTCGCAATTGCTGGCGACGCTGCCCCGGCGCAATGAGTGGGTGTTTTCCAGCCCCACGGCTGCCGATGGCGTGCTGACTATCCCGCGCCATCCTCATTTGAGGGCCTGCAAGGTCGCTGGCATCGATGGACTGACCTTGCACGGCCTGCGCCGTTCGTTCAAGAGCCTGACAGAGTGGCTGGAGGTGCCTGTCGGTGTGGTGGCGCAGATTCAAGGCCATAAGCCTAGCGCGACCGCTGAAAAGCATTACACGGTGCGCCCGCTCGACCTGCTACGCCTGCATCACGAAAAGATCGAGGCGTGGATTTTGGAACAGGCCGGGATTGTGTCTGAGACCAAGGCTGCGCCCGGTGCGTTGCGCGTTGTGATCTCGGCTTGACGGCCGCAATCTGGCGAAGGTGTACACAGCATAGACGTTGAATGCGCCTGGCCCAGTTCCGGTCGACCCTCGGTCTCAATTGTCAGGGTGGGAAATCCCACGGGCAAATCAACTTCTAAAATGCATTAATTCAATGCGCTCGAATGAAGTCGAGTAGTTGCACGAAGGCAACGTGAATTGCAGGCGCCTATATGACCGAACGAGAAATCCCGTCCCCGCCAGTCAGGATGCCTGATTGACGGGAGCTGAAGGGCACAAATGGCGGATCACCAGTACACCAAACTCGACTTTGATCGATTCATCCGTTCTGAGTGGTCCCACTTCGAAGGCTACTTGCGGATTGACGACAAAGGCATTTGGCTTCTCGACGAGAGTTCGCCGACGCTACAGGGGTTGTCTCAAGGGGAACGAGACGTCCTGCTTCAACATCCCCGACTGAATGCAAACGATCCCATTTTGTCATTTCCGTTTACGTTGGATGAATTTCTTGAGGTTGCGGGCTCCCCGCTTTTGGCGCTACGGGACTTTTACACAGTCGGCCGCGGTTCAACCTGTGCGCCGGATCGAAAGGGAATAGTACGACTGCAGCGTACACACAGGCCGGCGTGGGAGTTGGCCATGGCGCTCATGTACAAGAGACGTCCAACGCCGGTTTGTCCCGAAGATATGTCCGTGGCGACTGCGAGAGCATCCGCTGGCGATAAATGTGCATGGGTGACACGGGCCCGTGCACTTGCTAGTGAGTTCATCGAACAGCAGGGTGCAATGGACTGTTACCCCTCGCAAGAAGCCATTGCCGATCATATTGCCCGAACGTTACGAGCCGATGGCGTTGTCGGGGCCAGTGGTAAGCCGTTATCTGGTGCGACCATCAAGCGCCATGCGCTGAATGGAATATCGAGCGCCAAAGGCAAACAGCTTTCGGTGCCGACGCAACAGGGCAAATAGGGCAAGAAGCGCCGGGGCAAACGTTGCCCTGCGGAACCTACCATTCATGCGGGCTGCAGCCTGATTGGGTTGCTTTGAGGGCAAGACTTGCCCCGAGATACTGAAGGCTCTTAAAAGGAGCTTGAGTATGCAGACCGCAATGCAACCCAGCACGCAGGGGAAAGAGGCCACAAGAGCGCCGACCTTCCCGCCGCTGGAATCTGAGAACCGCCCGGCGATTACCACAGGAGCCGCCGCTTACTATTTGAGCCGGCGCCCGCAGACCTTGAGGGGCTGGGCCTGCAATGAGGATGGCCCGCTGCGTCCGATCCGAATCAGTGGCCGTCTGGCGTGGCCGACCCAGAAAATCCGCGAGCTACTTGGTGCGCAATGAGTCCAAAAAAAGGCAACGGGCTGACCGCTGGAAACAGTCAACCCGCCAAGACGCTCACGAACGTCGCGATTATCGCGCCTACCGCCGAAGTCGGCAACCCCGACAACGCGCTGTCAGCTCTGATCGGGCAGTTTGCCCGGGCCGGTCATGCGCTCCACGGCGGCGCATGTGGCGACTTCACCGTGATCAAGTGGGGATTGGCGCGGTACTGCCAAGACTTCGCGGCGGTGCAAGTCTTTGCGCGCCAGTTGGGAGCGGTTTGATGGCACGCATCCGCAGCATCAAGCCCGAGTTCTGGGTTTCCGAACAAATCGCCGAGTGCTCGCCGAGTGCTCGACTCACGTTCGTCGGGCTGTGGAATTTCAGTGACGACAAAGGAGTGCACCCCGCCAAGCCGAAAACGCTCAAGGCCGAGCTGTACCCGATGGACGACTTCTCTGCCGTCGACGTGGCCGACTGGATCGCCGAGTTGATCGGTGCCGGTCTGGTCGCCACGTTTGAGAGTGGTGGGGAGAAATATTGGCACGTCACAGGGTGGGAAAAGCATCAAAAGATCGACCGCCCATCGTTCAAACATCCTGCTCCACCCGCTTCAAATTCGGCGAGCACTCGCCGAAAGATCGACGAGCCCTCGACGACATCTCATCGAGCGCCACCCCCCGGAGTCGATGGGAATGGAGAGGAGAGGAGAGGTGTGCAGAGTGCATCCTCGCCAAAAGCTCGGCACCCCACGGCGACGGAGTCGTCACAAGGATCCCGATTGCCGAATGACTGGACTCTGCCAAATGAGTACCGGGACTACTGCACGCAGGAACGGCCTGACCTGAGCCCGGACACCGTTGCCGAGAGATTCCGTGATCACTGGATTGCCAAGGCCGGACGGGATGGCGTCAAGCTCGACTGGCTGGCGACCTGGCGCAACTGGGTGCGCAGCGAGCGCTCGGTCGGTTCGAACAGTTCCCACCACTCCGATGACGTTTTCGCGGGGGCACGATGAACAGCCTGCCTTACCCCCGCGGCGCCGCCCGCTCGATCGCCGAAGCCCGATCCGGTGGCTTGCGCCCGGCCGAGGCAGTGCTGATCGTGTTGGCAGGCCGCTTTGACTGGCCCAACCCGATGGTCTACGCCACTCCGGGCGAGCGCTACCGCTGGGACTGGCTCAAGGGCCTCTCAGCCGTGGTGCTGATCGACGCCAGCACGCGCCTGGGCGGCACCCTGAGCGACATCGAGGAAGCCGAACCGGCGCAGATCGACGTGATCGACGCGGAGCGCGGCCTCGGGTGGCTGGTGCTGTTCACGCGACCGCACCTGCGCACCGTTCGCTGGCCGCGCGCCCAAGTCGCCGATTGGCTCGGTGACGGGCAATGGCACCACGCACTCAACGAGATGAAGGAGCAATACCGCCGGCGGACCGCGGCGCTGCGCCGCATGGCTCCTGTTGCCGAGGTGGATGCCATATGGAATTGATCCCCGACACGGTAAATCTGGACAGCTACATGGGCGAGCCGGACTTCCGCGCCTCGGTTCGCAGCGCTGCGGACTTCGCGGACCAAGTCAAGGCCGATCTCGATCCGCATGCGCCCCGCGACACCGCACCGGGCCTGTTGATGAACAAGGCGCGCGGCCTGATCCACTTTCGCCCGGGCGAGGTCACCGCCTGGTCCGGCTACAACGGACACCGCAAGTCAATGTTCACCAGCCAGGTGGCGATCGACATGGCCATGCAGCGCCAGCGCGTGCTGATCGTGAGCCTGGAGATGCCGCCCTGGCGCACCATGTCCCGCATGACGCGCCAAGCCTGCGGGCTGGCCCACCCGGCGCCGGCACTGATCGACCGATTCCACCAGTGGACCGATGGCCGGCTCTGGCTGTTCGACCACGTCGGCCGTATCGCCCCCGATCGGGCGCTGGCGTTGTGCCGGTACTTTGCCGACACCCACCAGGGCACACACGTCTTCATCGATTCTTGGATGATGGTTTGCTCGAGCGAGGAAAACCTGGACGAGCAAAAGCAGTTCAGCACGGACTTGTGCCGGTTGGCGCAGGAGACCGGGTTGCATGTGCACGTCATCGCGCACTGTCGCAAGCCCAGCGCCGCCACTGGCGAAGACCGGCCGCCGACCCGTTATGACATCCGCGGCTCTGGGGCCATCAGCGACCAGGCGGCCAACGTGGTGACGGTTTGGGCAAACAAGGCAAAGTTCGCCAAGCTCGAGGCCAATCCGAACGACATGGACGCGCTGGCCCAGCCCTGCGGTCTCATGCGGTGCGACAAGCAGCGTAACGGACGTTGGGAGGGCTCGATGAAGGTCTGGCACGACGACGCCAGCTTGCGCTTTTGCGAGGATCGCACCACGCCGGTTGAGCCGTACCACTTTATGACGGAGTCGGAGGCATGAGCGCCACCACTGCCGCGTTGATCGAGGCTGCCGTGCGGGCCTTCGACTTCGACGGCGACGGGGAGGTCGCGTTCGAGCAAATCCGGCAGGGCTGCCTGAACACGCCAGTGCACCTGCAAGCCGATCTGCTGGCGCAATTCAACGGATATGCCAAATGAGGTCACGCAATCCGTTCGGCGGCGTCCGCCCGCGCGGTGCTCGTGAAGCGGCCGCGACGCTGCAATGATCTCTCAGCGACATTTTGAAAGGCAATAAATGAAAACGTCAGTCAATGCCGAATTGACCAAGGCCATCAACCGGCAAGCTCACATGATGGCCGCGCACTCCTTCGATGCGATCCGCGTGACACTGGAGAATAAGGCCTGCGCCTTGCTGCAAGAGGGCAGAAGCCTGGAAGAAGCGCTGCGGGCAATCCTTGCGGCTGACCTGCACCATGTCGGGGTCGAGTTTTGAACCTGGCGTCTTCGTGACAGTACGCCGCAGCGTGGGGACGCGGCGGTCATCGCCATAAATAATTCTGAACGAGGGTCTGGTTTGACCTACACACAGTTTGCCTGCGTGAACACGAAAACGAGGCTCGCGACGAGTTTCTACAGTCCGTTGCGCGCGCGCGCGAGGGCGGAAATATTCTCCGGGCCAAAATGAGTCCCGGGTCAGGCGAGGGAATCCCGGGATAGGCTGCGAGTGGGCGAAGCACCATCTGGCCAAGACTGCGTAACCGCTCTACTTGTACGAGTAAGAGAATCGGGGAGCGCCTTATCATGAGCGCCGGTCTGTCGCGTTTTCAAATAATTTGGGCGTGGATATGCAACTTGATAACAACGTCATTTGTCGGTTTCGGTTCACATGTACCGAGCATTGGGGCGACCTGATGCCATTTGCTGACGACCCCACAAAGCGCTTTTGCGCGGTTTGCAAAACCCCCGTGCACCTGACGAGCAGCTATGAGGAATTGGCGATCAACATTGCCGCCAAACGCTGCGTGGCCATTTTCTTGGCGAATCCTGATGGTCCCACGTCGGAGTTCATGGGTGATATTTGTTGACGGGTCTTGAATCGTTTTCCCTTCCATAATTGGGGCCATCAGAGCTTCGGATTCAACCCCACCAGCGTGGACATGCTCCAGAGGCGTGCCCTATGGCAATGCGCATCGAGAGGCCGCGAAATGACAGATACAAAGCCGACAGCATTTTTGTTGAGCGACGAACCGAATGCCAGCCCGGTTCAGGTCTACCAGTGTCTGAAGCGCTGGGATGAGCTGCAGACTTCTGGCCATGACGACGTGCGTCATTGCGACAGTTGCAAGCAGTCGGTGTATCGGGTGATCGATGTCCAGGGCTTTCAGCGGGCCGTGGCGCACGGGCGCTGCGTCATGATTGAAGGGCGTGACGTTGTTCGCGGAGCGCAGGCGATAGCGTTGGGTGAACCAGGTCCGGTGTACTACAGAGTGACCGCTGCCGAGCCAACGTGAGATGTGTGATTCCGGCGTCTTGCAGCTTGAGTCCCCATGACACTCGGCCCGGGCACCTTGGAACTGGACTTTGGTGATGGCTCCTACGGGCTGTCGGCACGCCGCCTGTGGGAGCACACCCAGCTGGGGCAGATCAACGTGTTCAGCCAGGCCATCAGCGCACGACAGGAGTTGAATGACGCGGCGACCTTCGTCGACGTGGTCTGGTTTGAGGGCGGCACTTTCTCGTTGGCCGATATGTCGCTTGCCGATCTGAGAGCGGGCAGACGGCCCCATGACGGCATCTCGATCCATCCTCCCATTCCGTCCGGACTCTTGGACAGCCCGGACGCCGTGGATTTTGTGCGCAGCGTGGCCGAGCATCTTTCACTGTGCTCGATCCGGCAGGCGACGCGCCATCAGCAGCATCCATTTTTGCCGTCACCGCATCAGGATGCGGCGTTCGGCGTTCCGCTTGTCTTCAGCACGTTGCAGCGGCGGCTGCTGGGCATGGGGAAGTCAAAGGCCGGGGCCGGGCAGTGGCGCAAGACGATCGAGAATCTCCAGAAGAAGGGGCTGCGGGCTGAAGAGCTTGATTGCTCCCGGTTGATGCCAAAGTTGCTGGCCCGGCAAGACGATGGCGAGACAATTTCTGCCGTCAAACTGGCCGACCTGTGCTGTTTCAAGGAATTGCAGCTCTCCGTGATACCGGTGGTCAGCGACGCACAACGGCAATTGCATTTCTCCGCGGCGCCCGAACGGGCCCTGAAACGGACCAGGAAACTGCCCAAAGCGCAGGCCGGGCAAACACGGGCCGTGGCAGGATTCGACCCCATCCTGGGCTACCGCATCGAGCAGGTCGAACACCAGGCACTCTGGGGCATCGACAGCCACTGGCAAGCCGTTATGCACGACGGCGAGGTGGTGCGTGACCGCCAGGGGCAATGTCTCTTTCCCACGAGAGACGATGCGGCAGCGCTGGCAGCCCTTCATGCCAAACAGAACTTTCCCAAGCGGGTGGCCCAGGGGCAATTTAACGACTATGCATGGACCGGGGGCGAGTCATATCGGGAGTGGCTGATTACCTTGCCGCACTACCCTGTGAGCTATTTGTCAGGTCATTTCGAAGTTCGCAATGTGCTGGCGCATGTACGCTGTGATCTGCGCGAGGGGGCTGATGGCGAGCGCGTACTGATGTTGCAGGAAGTTCAAAGCGACTGGGCCCAAGAAGCGCGCCGGACCATGGATTCCGGCGACGAGGCATTTCCACCGTTTATGAAGGAGTGGCCGGCGCTGGCGCTGAAGCTCATGCTGCTGCATGCCGTGCATCAGGGGCTGGATGCGGTGGCATGGACGCGCGGGGCGCATCAGGCCATTCGGTACAACGGATTGGGCGCAGCCGGGTTGGCGGAGTTGTATGACCGCACGCTGCCACGCGAGGTCAACCGGCTGCTGAAGCCTTTTGCGGGGGTGTGCGAGATGCTCGGCGTGTTCGTGCCTACCAATTTCCGCATCAAGCAGGCTGAAAGCGGGTACGAGGTGTTTACTGCCAAAAATGAACTGCTGGGGACTGCGGCGACGCTGGAGGATGCACGATCGTTTGTGCCCGATGGCGGGCATGAGCTGCTGTATGACGTGCATGGGGTCAGGTTGTCGGCCGAAGTGCGGCGGGCAATTCTGACAGGCGGGTTCCCGGCCTGGGGTTGACAGCCATGATAGCGGCCATGCCTGGAAAAAAGGTGATGTTATATTTGCCGTACCCAAGTGGGGAATCAATGGTTTAGGCGAGATCGGGCTCTATCGGAAGTTGGCGAGAATCAGACGTGAGCAAATGGGCCAACGAATCGGCCCGACAAAATCCAAGTCCGAGTGCTTTCACGATGGTCTGGCCTCCCTTCCTGTCTAGGGTGCCGTCAGTCGTCACGAAATAGTCGCACTTCATGTGCAGTGCAGTCGCTATGTGAAGCGAATCCATCGTCGAGAACCGTGCTCCGTGTGCCCATTCCAAGTCGCGGGCCTTCTTGACGATTGCGGGCAAAGGCTGAACAGGCATGATGCCAGAGCGACCAGAACTGAGCATGCCTTCAATCAGCCGCTTAACATCATCCGTCATCACACGCTTGTGATTGCCGGGATCTGATTCGTCTTTGACGCAAATGCACTCGGCGACTGTGAGCGTTGACGTGTACACGGTCACCTGTTCTTGCCGTGCCGCTTCAAGGAACTTGCGACAGTAGAAAACGTGCGGTTCCCGATCTGTCTTGGGGCTAATCTTCAACGTGTGCTGCAACATGTCCAAGAAGCAGCATGTGTCGAAATACAGAGTCGGCTTATTGCCTTTCGCGTCGGCCATTCGCCACGTACTCCTCTGAAGAAAGTTCCCCCGTAATCCCGGGCGCAGCACCAAAGAATCTTTCAAAGTCAGCGGCGGAGAACTCAGGCGCGAACTCGAAACCGGTCGCGCGGGTCACCTCGGTTTTTTGAGTGATCCAGTTAAAAGAGACAAGACCTTCAACGATCACAATCGCCGTTCTCCTTGAAAAGATATTCGCTACTTTGTCGTAGTCTTCATCTGAATACGTGCACTTCACAAGCTCAGACGAGTTGATCTCGCGGACGTACAAAAATGGCTTGTCCGACCCTTTGTTCCACTGGTAGGTGTGTCCCATAACGGCGCCCACGTACTTGGATTCGGCTTCTACGGATCGGCCAACGGCTTCTAGTCTTAACTTGTCAACAAATTTGAATGGCTTGGCCTTCGCAGTTTCCAGGTCATAGAGTCCGATCCCGATTTGTTCGCCAGGATCGAGAGCGTCGGATAGCCTTGCATATCTGCCGATAGTTGCGGGACTAATCAGTGAGGGCAGTCGCCGCACATGGCCGTCCAATTTCGTCAAGGCAGCCAGCGCTTCATTCCAGTGTTCTGCTTGGTCCACTAGAACGACGGCCTGCAGTTCATTCCTGCTGATGAATGAACCGTCCTTGAAGTTGTCGGCCAACCACAGGTTCTTCGTGTCCTCAAGCCCCAAGTCGGACGCGAGCGAACGCAAGAACGTTTCAATGTTCTCGGCTTGCTTGCTCAACTTCGACAGCGGGATGCCTTTGCGGCCCGGGTTGAGCTTAAATCTGACGCGAAGCGTAGCCATGGGAGAATCTTACCCCTTAGGTTTCCGTTTGGAAGTAGGCAGTTTCCCGCTTCTGACAGGGGTGATTGCCCGAAACGCCCTCTCGAAGGCATCTCCCTTTAAGTCTGCGTCTTGCTCCTTCGCTGTGGATAGGAAGCGTGTCGACTGGGCCGCATCGTCCGGTGGCCTAGGTTTTTCTGGTTTTGACATTGCGCCTCCTTCGGTGGGCGTTTTCCTCAAGCAGTTGCTGCGTACGTCAGGCGCTTGCCACGCACCCCCAGCAGCAAAGATTCAGCGCGGGCTGCGTCATCCACACCGAGCGCTGCACGATTGTTGTACCGAAAGTCGAATTCAGCAAGGTAGCGGTTCAGATGGTTGTGTCCGCAATGCTGGTAAACGCCTTTCATGCCACGTTTGAAGATCGAGAAAAAGCCCTCGATGGTGTTGGTATGAATGGTTCCATCAATCTTGTTCACGTATTCGCCTTGGCCATGATGAGTGAAACCATGACCACCATCAAACATCTTGGAGACAGGTTTGTACTGCGCCGCTTCGTCGGTCATCACCCGCGCTTCGCGCGCGATGTTGGCTTGCAGAATCGGCAGGATGGTTGAAGCCTTCATGTCGTCGATCACCATGGAGCGGGATTGGCCGGTGGTACGGTCCACCAGAGACAGGACCTTGTTCTTGTGGTGGTAACCGCGCCCCTTCTTGACGCCCTTGGGTTTGATGTTCCTGTCGTTGCCGATAAAGGTCTCATCCACTTCGACGGTACCGCCGTCAGAACCGAAGATTTCAAAGCCGTTGTCGCGCATGGCCTCACGAATTCGATGCGACATGAACCACGCCGACTTCAGTGTGATGCCCAGAGTGCGGTGCAGTTGGTTGGAACTAATGCCCTTCTTGCTGGCAGCAATCAGGAAGATCGCTTGCAACCACAGGCGCAAGGGAATGTGGCTCGCCTCGAAAATGGTGCCGACTTTGACTGTGAACGGCTTGCGGCAGTCATAGCACTTGTACACGCCGATGCGGGTAGAGGTGCCGCTAAGCTTGCCGTTGCGCTCGGTGCCACCACAGTGCGGGCATATCGGGCCACGCGCCCACAGCTTGCCTTCCACGAACTCGTACGCGGCTTCTTCATTGTGGAAGAACGGTTGGGAAAGAATCGAATTGCTCATGACGTATCCTGATTGGGTACGTCAAGTACTATATCGCCGGAAAAAAGCCCCGGGCGGTACGCACCGGTGATCGCCCTGAATGATTCTGAACAAGCGTCTGAGTGGACTGCCACGGCGCGCGCGCGTGAACACGGACACGAGGCTCGGAAATGAATTTCTTCAGTCCATTGCGCGCGCGCGAGGGGGAATATATCCCCCGGGGCCAAAAAGCACCTCCGGTAAGACCAGGCCAGGGGGTGCATCTGCGGGGCCGATTGCCGTAGCCGCTTGGTTCGTCTCACGGTCGACTCGGAGGGGGCCTGGACTCGCCAGTAACTCCTCGATGCCGTCACCTGAAATCCCGGCTCCCCACCGTCAGTCGCCCCAGCAGCGGCGTCGCATCCACCAGATGCTGTGCCACCAGGTGCCGCACATGGCCTTCCCTCTGCCACAGCCCGTAAACCGCGAGCAGCCTGGAATGCAGCAGCACCGCGCGCTGCTTCTCGCGCAGACTCTTCCAGACGATCACGTTCACGGTCCCGGTCTCGTCCTCCAGCGTCACGAACACCACGCCCTTGGCCGTCTCGGGCTGCTGGCGCATCGTCACCAGTCCGCAGGCTCGCACGAAGCTGCCGTTGGGCAGTTCATGCAACGTGGCAGCTGTGTCGAGCCGGTGGCGGTTCAGCCGGTCCCGCAACAGCGCCAGCGGATGCCGGCGCAGGCTCAGACCCAGCGCCGCGTAGTCGAACACAATCTCTTCTCCCTCGGCCGCCGCCTCCAGCTCCAGTAACTCCTCATGGACCGGCGCTTCTTTTAGCAGCGGCGGCGCCGCATGCAGGGCCGAGGCATCCCAGACCTGCTGGCGCCGATGCCCGGACAGGCTCTTCAAGGTATCGGCACTCGCCAGGGCCTTCAGGTCGCCCGCATCCAGCGCCGCGCGCAGCGCCAGATCCTCGGTGCTGGTGAACGGTGCCTGCCCCCGCGCCGCCACGATGCGCTGCGCCGCTGCCTCCTTCAGGTTAGAGACCAGCCGCAGCCCCAGCCGCACGGCGGGTTGCGCGCCGTCCAGGTTGCTCGCCTGCTCCAGCGTGCAGTCCCAGTCGCTGTCCATCACATCGGCCGGGCGCACCTCCACCCCATGTCGCTGCGCGTCCTGCACCAGCTGCGACGGCCCGTAGAACCCCATCGGCAATGAATTGAGCAGCCCGGCCAGGAAACACGCCGGCTCAAGGCACTTGATCCAGGCACTGGCATACACCAGCAGCGCAAAGCTGGCCGCATGGCTCTCCGGAAACCCGTATTCCCCGAACCCCTCGATCTGTTTGAAGATGGACTCGGCGAACGCCTGCGTGTAGCCGCGACTGGTCATGCCATCCACGACCCGGTGGTAGAACTTGTCGATGCCCCCCTTGCGCCGCCACGCGGCCATGGCCCGGCGTAGCGAGTCCGCCTCACCCGGTGTGAAGCCAGCCGCCAGGATCGCAATCTGCATCACCTGTTCTTGAAAAATCGGCACTCCCAGCGTGCGCTCCAGCGCCGGCCGCAGCGCATCCCCCGCATAGTCCACCGCTTCCAGCCCCTGGCGCCGGCGCAGATACGGGTGCACTATGCCGCCCTGGATCGGACCCGGGCGCACGATGGCGACCTCCACCACCAGGTCGTAGAAGCAGCGCGGCTGCAGGCGCGGCAGCATGCTCTGCTGGGCCCGGCTCTCGATCTGGAACACGCCCACCGTGTCTGCCCGGCAGATCATGTCGTAGGTGGCGGGATCCTCGGGTGGGATGTCCTGCATCTGGAACACCTGGCCGCGCCACAGGCCGATCAGGTCCAGCGAGCGCCGGATGGCGCTCAACATGCCCAGCGCCAGTACATCGATCTTGAGCAGGCCCAGCGCATCGATGTCGTCCTTGTCCCACTCGATGGTGGTGCGCCCCGGCATCGCGGCTTTGATCACCGGCACGGTGGAGGTGAGCCGGTCGCCGGTCAGCACGAAGCCGCCGCTGTGTTGGGACAACTGACGCGGAAACCCGATCAGCTGCCCCGTGAGCTGCAGCAGCAGCTGCACCGGGCGCGACGCGGGGTCCAGTCCGATCTCCAGCAGCCGCTCGGTCATGACCTGGCGGCCGTCCCACCACTGGTGGCTCTTGGCCAGCGCGTGGATCAGGCCCTTGTCCATCCCGAGTGCCTTGCCCACATCGCGGATCGCGCTGCGCGGACGGTACGTCACCACGGCGGCGGTCAGTGCCGCACGTTCACGCCCGTATTTGCTGTAGAGATACTGGATCACCTCCTCGCGGCGCTGGTGCTCGAAGTCCACGTCGATGTCGGGCGGCTCGTTACGTTCTCTAGAGATGAAGCGCTCGAAAAGCACGCTCATGCGCGCCGGATCGACCTCGGTGATCCCGAGGCAGTAGCAGACCGCGGAGTTGGCGGCCGAGCCGCGGCCCTGGCACAGGATCTGGCGGCTGCGCGCAAAGCGCACGATGTCATAGACGGTGAGGAAATACTTCTCGTAGCCCAGCTCGGCGATCAGGGCCAGCTCGTGCTCCACCTGCTGCTGCACCGAGGCCGGGATGCCCTGCGGGTAGCGCACGCCGGCGCCCTCGTAGGTGCAGCGGCGCAGGTAGCTCGCGGGGCTGTCGCCGACGGGGACCACCTCCTGCGGGTATTCGTATTTGAGTTCGTCCAGACTGAAAGTGCACAGCTCGGCGATGCGCACTGACTCGGCCAGCCATTCGGCCGGGTAGATTGAAGCGAGCCGCACGCGGGGCCGCAAATGCGCCTCGGCATTGGGTTGCAGCTCGAAGCCGCACTCGGCCACGGGCCGCCCCAACCGGACCGCTGTGATCACATCCTGCAGCGGCTTGCGCGAGCGCACATGCATGTGTACGTTGCCAGCGGCGACCAGCGGCACGCCGGTCATGCGCCCGACCTCGGCGAGCTTGTGGCACCACAGATCGTCATCGAGCCGGTGCAGCAGCTCGGCCACGAGCCAGCCGCGCTGCGGGAAGCGGGCACGCAGCCAGAGCGCCGCACCATGGATGGCTTCCATCGAAGCGCCGTGCATCAAAGGGTCCTCCACGTCGCGCCGCGGCACCAGCAGGGCCAGCACATCGGGCAGATCGAGACCGGGGTCCTGCCAGTCATCCACGCTCAGCCGGTAGTCGCCCTTGGCACTGTCCGCGCGTGCGCGGGTGATCAGCTCGCACAACTGGCCGTAGCCTGCGCGGCTGCGCGCGAGCAGCACCAGGGTGAAATAGGCCGCCGTGGCGCGCGGCGTCTGCACCTTCAGCTCGGTGCCCGGCAGCAGCTTGAGGCCCTGCCTCGATGCCTCCATGTGGGCGCGCACCACCCCCGCCATGGAGCACTCGTCGGTGATCGCCAGGGCCGCATAGCCCAGCGCCTGCGCGCGCGCCACCAGTTCCTCGGGATGCGAGGCGCCCCGCTGGAAGCTGAAGTTGGAGAGGCAATGCAGCTCGGCGTAGGCCGGCAGTGGGGACGGGGCGGAATCCATGACGCGCCTCAGCCGTAGACACCGTGCAGATACCAGGCCAGGTCGCCGGCTGCTCTCTGGCGATAGATCCACAACAGGCCCGCCAGCGTGCTCTCGGCAATGAAGTAGTCGCGCAGATTCAGGTCTTCATCACCGTCGCCAGCACCCTCTGCCTGGCCCCACCAGCCCGCCTCCAGCCGTTCCGGGCCGGCCAGCAGCACCAGCGGCCCCTGATAGAGGGGACGGTCCCGCACCACGGCGAGGCGAATCGGTTTGCGTAATATCCAGGGCGGGTGCGAGGCCACCATGCCGGGCAGTTGCGCCGGCTTGCGCGACCTGGCCGGTTTGCCGCCCGATGCTGGCGATGCCGGTGTCCAGCTCTGCATGCGCTGCGGCCGGTGATCCGCCAGCGCCTCGGCGCGGAGCACGCGCTCGGGTCCGAGCCGGGCCGACAGGCGTTCAATCAACTGCTGCAGCGACTCGCCCGTGACTTGGTCCTCGACCAGCAGGCTGCTGGACAGCGTGGCCAGCGGCTCGACCCCGCTGGCCTCCAGCCGGATGGCCACCACCGGCGCCGCGAGCACGGTGCGCGCCAGGTGTTCGCCCAAGAGCCGCGCCAGATGCTGCGTGTCGCGCGTGGCCTCGGCTGTGCGGATCTCGATCGATCCCTGTGAGGCTTCGCCGCGGCGGTGCAGGTCATGCTCCCAGTGCAGCACCAGGGCCGTGACACCACACTGACGAGCCTGTAGCCAATTCTTGAGCTGCAGCAACAGCCTGTTGGCGCCGAACATCATTCCTTCGGCCACTTCGATGCGCCCCAGGAACTCCAGCCGCACGCTGAACTGTTCGGGCAACTCGATCCACGGATAAGTCTCGGGCTTGAGGCCATAAGCCCGGTCCAGCGCTTCGAGCAGGCCGGCGCCGAAGCGCCGTGACAGGCCGCCGCGCGGCAGCCGGCGCACCTGGCCCAGCCTCTGGCAGCCGAGGCGCTCCAGCGTGGGGGCATGCACCGCCACCGCGGCCAGGGTATCGAGGGGCAAGGCATCGAGCGTGGGGGCGAGAGAGCGGGCGCCGCAGGTGGCGGTGCGCAGCTCTGGCCCCGCGTTCGGTCCGATCGCATGCAGCAGGGCCAGCGCCGCCAGCGCGGTCGGCGCCACCGACAGAGCCGTCACGCCCTGCTCGGCGCATTCGCCCCGGATGCGGTTCAGCAGCGCGCGCGACCCTGCAAACAGGCGCACGCTGGCCTGCACCTCCAGCAGCACCACCTGTTCCAGCTCGCAGACCCGGGGACTGAATTGCAGGGCCCACCAGCCGAGGGCCTGCAATGCACAGGGGGTCGGCGCAGCTTCAAGTGTGGGCAGGCTGGCGGCCGGACTCAAGGGAGCGGGATCGCCCGACGGGGCGAGTGCTATCCACAGCATGATCTGTTACCACCATGGGCCCGGTGCGCGGGCCTGGAACCGACAGCCCCGATGTAGCCGACGCATCCGACAGGGCCGCCTGGCTAGTGCGCAGGGCCACCACGGCGGGCAGCGCCGCGTGCAACTGCAAGGGCGTCTCCAGTGCCGGGCCGCGCCGCTTGAGGATGGCCACCTCCAGTCCATGGTGCACTCCGTCCGGGCGCGCCGCGCGCAGGCTGATGCGCAAGGGCGCGGGCGAGGACTCGTGCTGTGCCGCGAGAGGCCGCAGCGCAAACACCAGCGGCTGGCTCGTGGCCGAGGCGCTGGACTGGCTCGCCATTTGCAGGCGGCGCAGCTGCTCGGGGCGCGCCTGCGGCAGCCAGACCAGCAGTGCCCCGAGGTCGCGGCAGCGCAGCACCTGCTCGGCCGACCACAGGCGCTCGGCCGGCGTGCGCGCCTCGACCAGCAGCAGCCGTGCGGCCGCAATGCCCATCATGCTGAGCGCGGGCAGGTTCGGCAGATGCGGGCTGCCGATCAGCACCAGCGGACCGCTCGTCACGACGCGGCGCAGCGCCGGCAGCAACAGCCGCCACTCGTGCAGCCCGGGCTGGGCCTGCAGAATCTCGGTGAGGCTGCCTTGCGGCCAGCCGGCTCCGGGCAACTCCTGGTCGAGCACCGGGTGGCCGCTGCTGCAGGTGCGCAGCTCGGTCGCGGCGAGTTCACTGGCACGCCAGACACCTGACAGGAAAGACTCGGACGCTGCAGCCATGGCACTTCATTCCTGCGGCGGGCCTAACGCCAGGCGGCGCGCGCGCGGTCACGCACCTGGACGCTGACCGGGCCGGCGCTCGCCGGCCGTGGCCCTTCGCTCGTAGCCAGCGGCCAGACGCAAGTTTCAAACTGCGCGGCCACCGCGTCCGGAATGAAGCGCGAGCGCGAGGCATAGAGATGCCGGTCACCCATCGCCGACTGCTGGGTCACGTAGAACTTGTGCGGCACCAGCAACTGCAGATGCTCCCTGGCGCGGGTCATCGCGACATACAGCAGCCGGCGCTCCTCCTCGATCTCGGGCTCGCTGCCGGTGGCCAGGTCCGAGGGCATGCAGCCGTCCACCACGTTGAGCACATGCACCGAGGTCCACTCCTGCCCCTTGGCTGAGTGGATGGTGGACAGGATCAGGTAGTCCTCGTCCAGATGCGGCGGCCCCGACTGGTCGCTGGTGGCCTCGGGTGGATCGAGTGTGAGTTCGGTCAGGAAGCGCTCGCGGGACGAATAACCCGAGGCCATACGCTCCAGCTGTTCGAGGTCGCCCTTGCGTGTCGGGGCGTCGTCATGGATGCGCTCCAGCTGCGGCAGATACCAGCGCCGGGCCAGGTCCATGTCGGCCGGCCAGTCGAGTTGCGGATGGCGCAGGGCGCGATACAGCTGCACGAACGCCTGCCACTCACCGGCGGCATGGCCTGGAGGCTGGAAGGCTTCGAGCGCGGCCAGCGGCTCAGGCGCTTGCGACATGACTTCAAGCAATCGCGTCGCGGTGGCCGGCCCGATCCCTGCGATCAGCTGCACCACCCGAAAACCTGCCATGCGCCCGCGCGGGTTCTGCGCAAAGCGCAGGATCGCCAGCAGGTCCTTCACATGCGCGGCCTCCAGAAACTTGAGGCCGCCAAACTTCACGAACGGGATGTTGCGGCGGATCAGTTCGAGTTCCAGCGCGGCGCTGTGCGAGGAGGTGCGAAACAGCACGGCCTGCGATTTGAGGCTGATGCCGGCCTCGCGGTGCTCCAGGATGCGGCTGGCGACCCAGCGCGCCTGCTCGGCCTCGTCGGGCACCATCACAAGTTGCGGCCGGGTGGTCGATGCCTTGTCGGTCCACAGGGTCTTGGTATGGCGCTCGCTGGCCCGGGCGATCACGGCGTTCGACACATCGAGGATGGGCTGGGTCGAGCGGTAGTTGCGCTCCAGCGTCACGAGCCGGGCCTTCTGCGTGAACTGATCCGGGAAGTCCAGGATATTGCGCACCGTTGCCCCCCGAAAACTGTAGATGCTCTGGGCATCGTCACCCACCACAGTGACGCCGCGGCCATCGGGTTTGAGGCCCACCAGGATCGCCGCCTGCAGCCGGTTCGTGTCCTGGTATTCATCGACCAGCACATGGTCGAAGCGCGCGCCGACCTCCAGCGCCAGTTCCGGCTCGGCCATCATCTCGGACCAGAACAGCAGCAGATCGTCGTAGTCGAGCACGTTCTGCGCCTGCTTGGCCTCGACATAGGCTCCGAACAGGCGCTTGAGCTCCGCCTCCCATTGGGTGCACCAGGGAAACACCTGCTGCAGCACCGTGAGCAGGGGCTGCTGGCTGTTCACGACCCGGGAGTAGATCGACAGGCAGGTGCCTTTCTTGGGAAAGCGGCTCTGGGTCGAGGACAGGCCGAGGTCATGGCGCACCAGACCCAGCAGATCTTCCGAATCCCCGCGATCATGGATGGTGAAGGATTCGTCCAGGCCGATGCGCCCCGCGTAGTCGCGCAGCAGCCGCGCGCCAATCGCGTGGAAGGTGCCGGACCAGGGCAGCGAAGGGGGTTGCTGCGTCTTCAGGCCCAGCACGCGGTTCATCACGCTGGCCGCGCGCCGCTCCATCTCCGCGGCGGCCCGCCGGGAGAACGTCAGCAGCAGCAGGCGCTGGGGATCGGCACCCTGCAGGATCAGGTTCGCGACCCGGTGCGCCAGGGTGTTGGTCTTGCCAGAGCCCGCGCCGGCGATCACCAGCAGGGGACGGGTATCGCCGGCCTGTTCGCCCAGACCATGCTCGGCCGCCTGGCGCTGCTCCTGATTGAGCAGTTCCAGCGGGTCGGGACGGGTGGGCAGGACGGCGGACATGGCGACGGGGTTCAATTGGACTACTGGATATTATTACAGTATCGCGAGTCAAACCCGTCACGTCAATCATCACCCTGGATATTCCGGCTCGCACGAACGTGGCACGCAGCGCCGCACCTCCGCGCGCGTCAGAACAGCTGCGCCTCGTCGGGGGGCGGTGGCCGGCTGGTCCTCACGCTGCTGGCCTGGGGCGCCTTGCGCGGCAGCGGCGCAGGACGGGCTTCGAGTTCGCCGTGCCACTGTTGGAAGAACCGGGGCGCCTCGGCCACGGGGCAGGACAGCCACGCGCCATAGTCGTGTTCGTCCAGGATGACGACCATGCGCTTCTCATCCTCGGGCTTATGGAATCGCTGCATGACGGGGTGGCCGTCGGCATTGACTGTCAGCATCGAAAACGAGAACACCTCGCGCCCATCCGGGTGACGCCACTTGCGGTAGATCCCGGCAATGCCCATGGGCATGGCGGCGGGACGCTGTATCACCCAGCGCACCGATTTGCCGGTCTCCCAGCAGGGCTCGTAAATCGACTCGGCCGGGATGATGCAGCGCCAACCCCTGGCCCAGGATTCGCGAAAGCTGGCGAGCCTGGCCACGGTTTCGCTGCGCGCGTTGTACGTGCGCCGGCCATAGGCCATCTCGGCGGCAAACTGCGGCAGCAAGCCGTAGATGCCATCGTCCACGACCCTGTTGCCGGAACCATCCTCGGCCAGCCGGATGAAGGGGGCTACGCCCAGCGGCCATACATCGACCGACGCCTCGTCGCGCTCGCGCTCGACGCCGAAGAAGGTCAGCAGCCTGTCGGAGCTGGTGACGGGGCGGTAGTTGGAGCACATTTGGGCATCATAGAGGGGCCATTGCGCGACCACGCGCTCAGGGAAATCGCCTCTCGCGTTCGGGGATGAGGATGGGCTCGATGTTGTGCGAATGATGCTTGAGGCGGCAAGCGATCGGCTGATGGCGCGCTGCCGGCGGTCCCAGCTGCGCCGATCAATTCATTGCAGCGGGGCATGGCGCCCAGGATGCCAGCGGGCTGATCGTCAATGCGGTGCGCCGCCCCCGGGCCGGCGGGCGGCTTGCACCACGGTTAAGACCAAGACCAAGTTGATATTCGCCTCGGCGCCGGCTTTGACCGGTTGAATCCGCACGAATTTCGCAATGACTTTCTTTAGTCCAATGCGCGCGAGCGAGGGCGGCAATATTCCTCGGGCCCAAAAGCACCTCGGGTAAGACGAGGCCAGGGGGTGACTCTGCTGGCCCATATTGCCGTACCATCCAAGGCAAAAATCCTGTCACCCCAGCCTCGCCCGAGCTGAGCGACGCTCACGATCCGTTTGCCCCAAAAATAGCAATGGCCAGCCCCAATCCCAACCTCTCCTCCTTCATCTGGTCCGTCGCCGACCTGCTGCGCGGCGACTACAAGCAATCCGAATACGGCAAGGTCATACTGCCCTTCACCGTGCTGCGCCGGCTGGACTGCGTGCTGGAGCCCACCAAGGCCGCCGTGCTGGCCGAGAAGGCCGCGCGGGAAAAGGCCGGGCTCAATCCGGAATCCTTCCTGCTGCGCGCCACCGCCACCTTCTTCTACAACACCTCGCCCCTCGACCTCAAAAGGCTCATGGGCGACCAGGACCACATTGGGGAGAACCTGCGCGCCTACATGCAGGCGTTTAGCCCGGCAGTGCGCGACATCTTCGAGAGGTTCGAGTTCCACACCCAGATCGACAAGCTGGCCAAGTCCGGGCTGCTGTACATGGTCACCGAGAAGTTCGCCACCATCGACCTGCACCCCGACCGGGTCAGCAACGCCGAGATGGGCGCCGTGTTCGAGGAGCTGATCCGAAAGTTCGCCGAACTGTCCAACGAGACCGCCGGGGAGCACTTCACCCCGCGCGAAGTCATCCGCCTCATGGTCAACCTGCTGTTCATCGAAGACGACCAGGCCCTGACCAAGCCCGGCGTGGTGCGCTCCCTGTACGACCCCACGGCCGGCACCGGCGGCATGCTGTCCGTGGCCGAAGAGCACCTGGCCGGCCTGAACCCGAACGCCCGGCTCGTCATGTACGGCCAGGAGCTCAACCCCGAGTCCTACGCCATCTGCAAGGCCGACATGCTCATCAAGGGGCAGGACATCGCCAACATCATCTTTGGCAACACCCTGTCCAACGACGGCCTGCCGGGCAAGCACTTCGACTACAGCCTGTCCAATCCACCGTTCGGCGTGGAGTGGAAAAAGATCGAGAAGGAAATCCGCAAGGAAGCCGAGCAAATGGGCTTCAACGGCCGCTTCGGCCCCGGCCTGCCCAGGGTGAGCGACGGCTCGCTGCTGTTTCTGCTGCACCTGATCGCCAAGATGCGCCCGGCCAAGGATGGCGGCAGCCGCTTCGGCATCGTGCTGAACGGCTCGCCGCTCTTCACCGGCGGCGCCGGCAGTGGCGAGAGCGAGATTCGCCGCTACGTGCTGGAAAACGACCTGGTCGAGGCCATCATCGGCCTGCCCACCGACATGTTCTACAACACCGGCATCAGTACCTATGTCTGGATTGTCAGCAACCGCAAACCCGCTGCGCGCAAAGGCAAGGTGCAGCTG
>DATNAI010000233.1:0-3222 GCA_035572875.1 Castellaniella sp.
AGCGGCCGCGCGGCGGCGTGCCAGCAAGCTGCCTATCCCCACGACCAGAATGACCCCCACGATTTCGGCGCCGATTTTCAGGCCCGTGGGCGTGCCGATGGCCGCCGTGATGACCTGGTCAGTCACCAGCATGCCGCCGGCAATCCATCCCAGCAATCCAGCGCCCGCCGTGACCACCAGCGGAAAACGGTCGATCAAGCGCAGCACCAGCGTGCTGCCCCAGACAATGATGGGCACACTGAGTACCAGCCCGAAGGCCACCAGGCCCAATTGATGGGTCTCATGCGCGTTCTGCGCGGCGCCGGCGATGGCCACGACATTGTCCAGGCTCATGACCAGGTCGGCGACGATGATGGTTCGGACCGCCGACAGCACCGAAGCGCTCGCATGCACATCGCCCTTTGCGTGATCATCGGGCAGCAGCAGCCGGATGCCGATCCACAGGAGCAGCACAGCGCCCACGACTTTCAGGAAAGGGACCTGGAGCAAGGTCAGGGCGAAAGCAATGAGGGCGACGCGCAGGCCAATGGCGCCCACCGTGCCCCAAACGATTCCCTGCAGCCGCTGCCGGTGTTCCAGCTTGCGGCACGCAAGCGCAATGACCACCGCATTGTCGCCTCCAAGGAGGATGTCGATCAGCACGATCTGAAAGACGGCTCCCCAATGCAGGGTGTATAGAAGATCAAGCATGACGGCTCCTGTCGTCGAAGTGGTAGGGACTTCGGCCCAGGTCAGCGCGCCCTGCCGGCCAGCGAGCATGAGATGAGCCTCTGCCGCCCGACATGAAAATGACCTGGGCCCTTCGGAGCACAGGTCATTCCTGGAGAGGAGACGCACCTTGCCCATGAAGGCAAGGTCTTGCTCGCGATCTGAATCGCCCGCGCACCGGGTGCCCGTGAAGGCGCCGTCCTGACGATGCGGCGGAAAGTGAGCTACTCCCCCTGACGCGGAGAATTATAAACGAAGAACGGCCCCCCACAAGACACCGACACCGACACCGGCTCAGGCCGGTCCGATCGGTCAGTGGCGGCGCTTTTCGTCGCCCCGATCCTGACCGCCACCACGATGCTCGGCCGGCGCTTGTGTGCGCGGCGCGGCCGGATGTGTTTCGCTTCGCGGGGCGGCCTCAGGACGGGGGGCGCGCTGCTCGAAACGAGGTTGCCGCGGTGCCTGCGGATGAGGCGCGCGTTGCTCGAAACGAGGCTGCTGCGGTACATCGGGCCGGGACGGACGCTGTTCGACGCGGGGAGGAGCCGCCGGCGCTGCCTGCGGGCGGCTGGCTGGCTCGAAACGAGGCGCGGGGGACTGCTGGACCTGAGGCCGGCTCATGGGTTCCACACGCGGCGTCGGCTCGGGCGGGACTGGCCGGACTGCCGGGCCGCGCTGCGGCGCCGTGATAGTGGAAGAGCCGCCGCCGCGCTCGACACGCGGTGTGCCGGGTACCGAAGGCTGCACCGGCGCGGATGGCCGCTCGACTTGCGGACGATTCGGCGCCGCGGGCCGTTGCGTTCCCTGGACGCTCGGGTTGCGGGACTGCGGGATGGCCTGAGGACCGTTGGTCCGAGGTTCTCCGCCCGCTCCCGGCGCACGTATCACATTGGTCTGGGGCGCGCGGCCGCCTGGCGCTGCCGGCTGCGGGGCACGGTCACCGGAGAACCGGCTGCGATTGGTGTCGTAGCGCTGGGCCGGATTGCGCAGGGCTTCGTCCCTGCGGTTGATTTGCGCCGGCGTGGCGGCCACCCGGCGCTCGTTGGCAAGCGCCCGCTGCTGCGCCGTGGGCTGGGCTGCGACGCCGCCCCGTCCGCCGTTGTAGCTCACCCGGTTCACGGTCACATTGCGGACCACGGTCCTGTCGACATAAGTATTGTGGATCCGGGTCCTGTTCACACGGCTGACGGCCGTGTTGTAGTAGAAGCGATTGTTCCTCCAGTAGCCGCCGCCGTAGCCCACCCCGAAATAGCCGAAGCCATAGTCGATGCCGCCATAGAAGCCCACCCGGGGACTCCAGTAGCCAGGATGCCACCGGTAGAACCCATCAGACCAGCCCCACCAGCCGGGCGTCCAGAGGAGTCCGATCGCCGGCGGCCGCACCCAGGCGCCGTCGACCCAATAGAAATAGCCGGCGGGTGCCCAGGCCCAGTAGCCGGGCGTCCAGACATACCCCTCGTCCGGCGCGATGGGTTGATCATAGACGGGCAGCGGCGGCGGTTCCGTGCTGATCGAAATCCCCGCACCGAAGGCTCCATCGCCCACCCCCACGCCCACGCTCACGGCCGCAGCCGCCATCGGCGAAAATGCCAAGGCGGGCAACACCATCCAGCCCGCCAGCAACACAGTCGAGGCAATACGCTTCATGACCCATCTCCAGCTCCGCCCATCGGCTGAGCTTGAAGCCATTGTAACGACGCCCCTCCTGCATCAATCGTCCAAACCTGTAGCACATAGGTCACTTCTACTACCAAACCTGCCAGGAACATGCTTTCATCTCCATAATCTTCACGATGCCGCGCAATGTCTTCACAAAAGCCTCCGGCACCGTCCCAGTCACGCGATGAAAGTTCATGTACGCGAACGCCAGCCCCGGCGCCCACCGCGCCCCCACGCCACGCAAGATGCCCGCCTTCGCAGTCAGTCCGGCAAAGACAGGACGTCATTGATGAACCAGAGTTGAGAATGCTGTGAATTCAACCGACGATCCCGCTCCTTCCAGTTGATTACAGTATCCGCACAGCGATACCCATGAAAGGCACAGGAATGAAGACCTACCGCATTGCGACCATCCCGGGCGACGGCATCGGCAAAGAAGTCATCCCCGCGGGGATCCGGCTTCTGGAGACACTCGCCTGCGCGTCAAGCGGCCTTGCCTTCGAATGCGAGAATTTCGACTGGGGGGCGGACTACTACCGCGAGCATGGGGTGATGATGCCCGACGACGGGCTGGAGGCCCTGCGCAACAAGGATGCCATCCTGTTCGGTTCGGCGGGCGACCCGGGGATCCCGGATCACATCACCCTCTGGGGCCTGCGCCTGAAAATCTGCCAGGGCTTCGACCAGTACGCCAACGTGCGTCCCACCCGGATCCTGCCCGGTATCGATACCCCGCTGAAGCACTGCGGGCCGCAGGATCTGGACTGGGTCATCGTGCGTGAAAACTCCGAAGGCGAATATTCCGGCGTAGGCGGCCGGGTGCACCGGGGGCTGCCTATCGAGGCGGCGACCGAC
>DATNAI010000234.1:0-18091 GCA_035572875.1 Castellaniella sp.
ACCGCCGCATAGGCGCCATCCGGGTCCTGGCGCCTGCCAAAGACGTTGAAGTACCGCAACCCGATCGCCTTGAACCCGTAGGCGCGCGCGAACACATCGGCGTAAAGCTCATTGACGTATTTGGTGATCGCGTAGGGAGACAGCGGCTTGCCGATCTGGTCCTCGATCTTGGGCAGGCCCGGATGATCGCCATAGGTCGAACTGGAGGCCGCATAGACGAAGGATTGCACCTGCGCATCGCGCGCGGCCACCAGCATATTGAGCTGCCCCCCGACGTTCACCGCATTGGTGGTGATCGGGTCCTTCAGCGAACGCGGCACCGAGCCCAGCGCGGCCTCGTGCAGCACGTGCTGCACGCCCTCCATCGCCTGGCGGCAGGTATCCAGATCGCGGATGTCGCCTTCGATGAACCGAAAGCGCGCCCACTGCGTCGGAGTGACGAGCGACCGGACCTCGTCCAGATTGTGCTGATAGCCGGTCGAAAAGTTGTCCAACCCCACCACCGTCTGGTCGAGCGAAAGCAGGGTTTCCAGGAGGTTCGAGCCGATGAAGCCGGCACACCCCGTCACCAGCCAGGTGCGCGGCTTGGCCTGCAATTCAGCACGGACCGCCTCATAACGTGTCGTCATGCCCGCCTCACAGACGCAGATCAGACTCGCCACGGGCGAGAATGTACTTGAGGTCATAGAGCACATGCTGGGGTTTGCCCAGCGCGCGCAGGGCAGCGGCGCCCATCTCGGCAAACTGGTGGTGTGCGACGGCAACGATGACACCGTCGTACGAGCCGGCCTCCGGTTTGGCGATCGGCGTGATGCCGTACTCGTGCCTGGCCTCCGCGGGATCCACCCACGGATCGTAGACGTCGACCTTGATGTTGTACTCGCGCAGCTCGCGCACGATGTCGACCACCCGTGTATTGCGCAGGTCCGGACAGTTTTCCTTGAAGGTCAGGCCCATCACCAGCACGTGCGAATCCTGGACCTGGATGCGACGCTTGGTCATTGCCTTGACGAGCTGCGCCACCACGTAGGTGCCCATGGAATCGTTCAGGCGGCGCCCCGCCAGGATGACCTCCGGGTGGTAGCCGATGGCCTGCGCCTTGTGGGTCAGATAATAGGGGTCGACGCCAATGCAGTGCCCGCCCACCAGCCCCGGGCGAAACGGCAGGAAGTTCCACTTGGTGCCAGCGGCTTCGAGCACGTCCAGCGTGTCGATGCCGATGCGGTTGAAGATGAGTGCGAGTTCGTTGATGAGCGCAATGTTCACATCGCGCTGGGTGTTCTCGATGACCTTCGCGGCCTCGGCCACCTTGATCGACGAGGCCTTGTGGGTTCCGGCCTTGATGATCTGGCGATAAAGCGCATCCACGAGATCGGCCACTTCCGGCGTCGAGCCGGAGGTGACCTTGCGAATCGTCGATACCCGGTGCTGTTTGTCGCCCGGGTTGATGCGCTCGGGACTGTAGCCCGCGCAGAAATCCACGTTGAACTTCAGCCCCGACACGCGTTCGAGCACCGGGACACAGACCTCCTCGGTTGCGCCGGGGTAGACCGTGGATTCATAGATGACGGTATCACCGCGCTTGAGGATGCGGCCGATGAGTTCGCTGGCGCGCTCCAGCGGTGTGAGGTCTGGCTGCTTGTATTCGTCGATGGGGGTCGGCACGGTCACGATGAAGACATTGGCCGAGGCGAGCTCCGCCGGATCGCTGGAAAACCGCAGATGGCTGGCCTCGCCCAGCTCCTGACCGCTGACCTCCAGCGTGTGATCTCTTCCCGCGCGCAACTCGTCGATGCGCCGCGCGTTGATGTCGAAACCAAGAACGGATCGTTGCTTGCCAAACTCCACCGCCAGCGGCAGGCCCACATAACCCAGGCCCACGACGGCCAGTTTGACGTCCTGAATGTTCAAGTTGATTCTCCCCGGCTCATGTGCCGTGTTGTGCAGAATAATGTTGATGATCCCACTCTAATGGTGCCGGCCGCCTCGGCCCAGCGACGGCAGCAACAGCCAGCGTGGCCGGCGCCATTTGACCAGGCGGATATACAGCCAGATGTACACTGCCGCAAAGCAAAGCATGCTGACGCACAAAGCCCAGGCGTTGTCCCACCAGATCGTCGCGGGTACCAGTCCGATCAGGGCCAGCACCCAGAGATAAGGCGATGTCATGGCATTGCAGAGCGCGGGCAGCGCGTGACGCCGATCCCGGCTGAAGGTCACACGCACCAGGCGGCGAAAAACCAGTTGATGCAAGTGCAGGGCATCCGGCTGATCGACAGGAACGCCACGCTTGAACTTGCGCCGCCAGATCGAAAACAGCGTCTCGAACACCGGATAGAACAACACCGCCAACGCATAGAAAGGCGAGACGCCGGGATTGCGCACGACAAGCTGCACGGCGAGTTCGGCCAGCATGAAGCCAAGGAAGTACGCTCCGCCGTCCCCAAGAAAGACACGGCCAAAAGGAAAATTCCAGACCAGAAAGCCCAGCGCGGCCGAGGCCAGGGCCGTCGAAATCAGAAAAATGGGAGTGTCCTGGACCTGCAATGCCACCAGCGCCAGCGACACCGCCATCAGGGTCGCAATCATGCCGGCCAGCCCGTTCATGCCGTCGATGATGTTCAGCGCGTGGGTGCAACCACCGACCGCCACGATCGTGAAGACCAGGGAAATGATGGGCCAGTTCGACAAAAGCCCGTCCGCCCATGGAAGGCCCACCCGGGACACGCCGCCCAGGAGCCACCACGCGATGCCGGCGGAGATGAACGCGGCCAGCAGACGCTTGCCCGCGCCCACGTCCTTGGTGATATCTTCGAGAAGGCCCGCCACGAAGACCGGCAGCGCCGCGACGAACAGCGCCGGCCACAGCCAGGTCAGCGTCATATTGTGCGGCCCCAGCACCAGCAGCCCCGCCAGACTGCCCGCCACCACCGCCAGGCCGCCCACCCGGGGCGCAGGCTTTTTGTGCATGGCCTGGGGTTTGTGCATATCCGTATCATCCGTGAACCGGCCATGCCAGCGTTCCGACGCTACGATCAGCCCCCCTACCATGAAGGCCACAATGCCGATGATGGGCCAGCCGAGGGAAGCAGACAGGTTGGAGGGGTTCAAGTCAGTCACGAAAAGCGAGGATAAACCCTATTATCGGTCGATTTGTGACACATGCGCGCCTATGGGGAGGCCCCAAATGCAACAAAAAGCCGCCCCGCGTACGGCAATGGCGGTGAATCGGACAAAAAAAAGCCCAAGATCCGAAGATCCTGGGCTAAATCCACCAAAGGAGGAGGGTGGAGGAGACAACCGGGGCATGTCGCGGCTACTAGGACCTGGGTCCGAGCCGCCCGTGACTTTGGCTAGGGTTTTCCCGCTGCAATCACGTCTCGACATCCAATAAGCAAATTATATAGAAGGCTTTCACCGCCGATCAAGTTCAAATTGTTGTCAATAGATATCGGCCTTAGTTTCGTTGCACCAGGGCAACAACACAGGGAAAACGTTATGATTCCTAGGGTTTAGCCCGCCCGCCCGACAGCGCACGCTGCCGCCATGGCCCTGTTCCTCAGATATCGTTACATCTTCCCGCTTTCCCGTGGCGTCGCTAAAGGCGGTAAGCCGTGACGGTCATGACCCGCGACATGCAGCGCATGGCGATCCGGAAGGGCGCCGGCAACGACACCGCCCCGTGTCGTTCCGCCGTCGCGCGATGGCCGATTTCATCATCGCGCATCTGCGTGACCACCTGGCGCGAGCGCAGGTCCTGCGCCGGCAACGCCGACAGGTGGCCGTCGAGATGCTCTTCGACCTGGCGCTCGGTCTCCGCCATGAAACCGAGATTCCGTGCACTGCCGGCGCGGCTGGCCATCAGACCCAGCCCGAACGAGCCCAGATACCACACGGGATTGAGCAAGCTCGGCCGGCTGTGCAATTCGTCGAGACGCTCACGGCACCATGCCAGGTGATCGACTTCTTCTTCGGCGGCATGCAGCATCACCCCACGAACGGAGGCATCGCGGCACAGCAACGCCTGGCCTCGATACAGCGCCTGCGCACAGATTTCGCCCACATGGTTGACCCGCATGAGGCCAGCCGCATGGCGCGCCTCGGCCTCGGAAAGCGCCGGTTCCCCACCCAGGGCCGGACCAGCCGGATACGGCCGCGCATGCGGGACCGATCCGTCCAGTACATTCAGCGCCCGCCCAGCCTCCGCCAACAGGCGGTCCACCCAGCGATCCCGGCGCTGCCACCCGGTCGATGCCGAATCCTCGTGGCGAAAACCCTCGCGTGTCCAGACAGCCTCCGCGGTCGTCGCATTGTCCGCATCCACCATGATGATGCCCTCCGTTCAACGATTCAGAAAACGCCAGATAGGCTTGAGTTCCGCCAACAGCCAACAGGACGGCAGAATGATGGCCAGCGCGATCAGTCCCCTGCCCGACCAGTCCTGATCATCCTGCAGATAGGCGTTGCACAGCCGGATGGGCTCACTCATGTATTCGATACCGACGATGGCGCTCATCCAGCAAAAATTGCCCAGGAAGAACAGTTTAACGACGACGTTCGACTCCCGCAGCGAGGCCCGGAGGACCCAGCCGCAGACCGGAAGGCCGAGATACTTGAACGCCGCCACCCGCCAGTCGACGAGGGCATCGTCGAGCGCCTTGGGAATCATCCAGCAGGCGCCGATCAGGCTGACCAGCAATAGGCCGGGCAGACCATGGGCATTCCAGGACCAGCGGACGGACGGTGCCGCAAACCGTCCCACTGCCGATGCCGCACCCGCGTGGAACCGGTGCCAGGCCTGCTCGGCAAACAGACCCGCCAACACGAGCAATGGAATTTGCACCAGCATATGAAGGCTCATGAGCGCCGTCAATGCATGGCGCAATCCCAGCGCAAGGCCCAGCGCAACAACGGCCGCCAACAGCGAGAACTTCCAGCCGCGCGCCACGTTCATCATGAGCGGGGCACCCCCACCGACGATGCCTGGGGCCTTATGGAAGTCGGGGTGCCGCCCGGGCTTCGAAGCGCCAGCCACTGTTTCGCAGCCTCGAGCGCCCGGCCGGCCTGATCCAGATCGAGAACGCGGGCGAGCCGCCCATCCGGCGTCACCAGGTGGAACGCGGCGTTATGTTCGAATTCGCCCAATGGCGCCGGCACCACGAGAATGCCAAACGCCTTCAGCACGGCCTGTGCCTGCACGGGGTCCGCAAAGGAGAGAAACTGCCAGGTGTCCGGGTCCGCACCCATCCGCCGGGCGTAGCGCGCCAGGTCGGGCGCCTTGTCGCGGGGATCGAAACTGATGCTGATCAGTCGGATGCGATGCTGCAGACCTTCAGCAGTGATCGCCTGCTGCAAACGATCGGTCAGCGCCCCCTGGGCCAGGCACAGGGCCACGCACCGCGTGTAGAAGAAGTTGACGATGGCGACGCGGCCGTCACGGCGCAGGTCGACATCGAGCGGGAACGCATGGCCGGCCGAATCCACTACCCTCGCGTCGGGCAAGACGCGCGGATGGGCAGCGACGCTCTGGCGCCGCGCGCCCTCGGCGGTCAGGACGGTGAAGCCCGAGGTCACCGCGTACAGCGACCCCAAGCCCGCTGCCAGGGCCAACACCAGGGCCAATACCAGCCGCACGGCAACCCCGCAAAAACCTGGCTACTTCAACAAGGGACGCAAGTCCTCGTCACCCTTCCAGGGAGTGGTCCTGTCCTTGGTTTCCTCACGGACCTTGGCCACGAGCTTTGCATCAGCCGCTGAAGCGCTATTGCCAAAGCTGGAACGCACATGGGTGACCAGCGCCGCAACCTCCTCGTCGGAGAACTTGTCCTGGAAGTGCGGCATCTCGCCGTTGTACTGTTTGCCTTCAACCGTGATGGGGCCGTGGATGCCGTGCAACACGATGCGTACCATCACGCCGGGATCCTTGGCATCGACGAATTCGGACTTGGACAGCGGCGGGAACACACCGGGCACGCCTGCGCCATTGGCCTGGTGGCAGGCCACACAGTTGGCCGTGTAGAGCTGGCCGCCGTTGGCCGTCTTGGGCACGATGAAGTCCTGAGCGACACGGTCGTCGCCCACCGAGGCCGGCATCGGATTGAAGCTGACGTAGAGGTGATACACCGCCCAGACCACCAGCAGCCCAATGATGACCAGAACTACCCGGGGGACCGGGTGACCGCCCTCGTACGGTTCGGAGTACTCGCGGCGCTGCTGGGCATCTCTTTTTTCGCTCATTGCTTGACTCCGTCCTTGGCCGCCTGCTCAGGAGACAACTGCGGCAACTGTGCGCCCGGATCCACGGGATAAGTGTGGTTCAGGTTGACCAGGTAATCCACCAGGTCCAGCGCTTCCTGCTTGGCGACCACCACCTTGCCGGGGGGCGCATAGCTGGGGGGCAGATTCACGACCTTGTCGCCCGGCTCTGCCTTGTCCTTGAGGTCGAACATGAACGGGAACGCCGGCATGATGCTGCCGGGCGTATAGGCGCGCGGCTCATACAGGTGGCCCAGATTCCAGTCCACGCTGGGCTGGCGGGCGCCAATATTGAAGAGGTCCGGCCCGGTCCGGCTGGTTCCGAGCAGGTGCGGGTGATCGTAGTAGTAATCGCCCGCCACCGGTGCGCGGCCCCAGCCGCGCTCGAAGTCCGGCGCCTGGGACTGGCTGCGCGGCTGTTGCGAGTGACAGTAGAGGCAACCCATTGCAATGTAGACTTCGCGGCCGCGAAGCTGCTGCTCGGTATAGGGCTTCAGGCCCGGCGACGGCGGCACATTGTCGAGCTGCATGTAAGGCAGCACCACCAGCGTGGCGGTAGCCAGCGCAAGCGTCACCATCGCGCCGCTGAGGAGTTTGTATTCGCTTTCCATGATTCAGGCACCTGCAATCGCCTGCTGCTCAGGCAAACGATGTTTGTGTAACAAGGCGGGGCCGACGCGTTTCGTGCCATAGCGCAGAGCCATCAGGACGAAATGCACCGCAAAGACCAGATGCCCCAGGGTCATCAGAGCACCACCCACGGAGCGGCCCTCGAGATACGGCAGCGTGACGCGCACGGAATCCATGAAGGGTTTGGCCGGGTCCAGCATGTCCAGTCCCTGCAGCCAGCCACCGATCGACAGACTCACGAAGTAGATGGCGAAGCCGAGCGCCACCAGCCAGAAGTGCACGATGATGAGCTTGGGGTGTGGCCATTCCCACGACATGATGCGCGGCATGACGAAATAGATCGCACCGAACATGGTAAGCGTGAAGAACGCATACAGCCCCAGGTGCGCGTGCGCTACCGTGAAGTGGGTAAAGTGGGCGACCGTGCTCACGCTGCGCAAGGCTTCGAACGAACCCTCGAACGAACTGAGCGTGTACATCATCGCCCCGAGCAGGATGAACCGCAGCGTGGGCGAATAGTACGTGGTCTTGAAGTGGCCCTTCATCGTCAGGTGCTGGTTCACCGAGAAGGCGAGCACCGGGATGATCATCATCATGGACTGCACGATGGACAGCGTGACCAGCCAGTGTGGCACCGGGCCGCCGACCAGGTGGTGGCCGCCGACCTGGCCGTAGAAAAATGCCAATGCCCAGAAGCCGATCAGCGACATGTTGTACGACTGGATCGGCCGGCCGATGATCTTGGGCAGGAAGTAATAAATGGAGCCCAGCGCGATCGGCGTGTAGTAGAGACCGAGCACGTTGTGGCCGAACCACCAGTTCATGGTGGCCTGCTCCACGCCGAAGTGCACGCCGGGAACCTTGCCGACCAGGTAGAGCACCGGGAACCAGAAGAGCGCCGCGCCCATGTACCAGATCGACACGTAGATGTGCTGCACGCGCCTGTTGCGCAGCGTGAACACCAGGGGCAGCGCGATGAGCGCGCCGCCCAGGACGATCAGGATGCTGACCTGCCAGGGAATTTCCAGCCATTCCAGCCCGTCGTTGATGCCGGCCGCAATGGCGCCCAGCCCCGCGATCAGCCCGGCATTCCAGAGCACACAGCCCAGCAGCGCGAAACGCCCGCCGATCAGCGGCGTCTTCAACAGACGCGGCAGCGTCCAGATGGCCACCCCGAAGGCCGCCATCGGACACCAGCCATACGCCACCATGTTGAGGTGGAGGGTGCGCGTGCGCCCGAAGGTCAGCCATGCGTACTGCGTCAGGAATTCAGGATCATGCAGCTTGATCGAGCTGATGAGCCCGAAAGTCGACGCGGCGATCAACCAGACGATGGCACAGGCCAGGAAGATGAAACAGACATAAGAAGTGGAGCGGTCGGCCTCCAGGCGCTCGGCCAGCTCTTCCTTGAGCTGCTGGGCGAGCGACGGATCGATCACGGCCTTGCCGCTGTCGATCACGACCTGTTGCAGGCCGGCCCGCTGTTCAGGCGTGGCGGAGGGATCCTCGACGTGGCCGATTTCGCCCGTCGAGAAGATCACCTTCGCGGCCTCGGGATTATCGTCGAACATGCTCCGGCGCAACGACCAGATGAAGACAAACAGCCCCGTCACGGACAGGATGAAAGTCAGGAGTAATACGGTTACGGTATCCACAGCGCTTCCGAGGTTCAAAAAAGTGACGCAGAGCCCCGAAAATCGAGCCCTAGGCAAACACGGTATTGTAGTCTGAGATTTGGTTTATGATAAACCGCGTTGCCGAATTCAATCCTGAATTACCCCATGCTGGACAAGGACAACTTGGCCCCCTCCAACCGGCTGCGATAGCCCGCGGCCAGACCCACTCAAGGAATCGCGCATCATGGAATGCACCATCGACTGGCAAGGCCCGGAAGGCATGTTGTTCGTGGCCCGAACGGGCAGCGGGCATGTCCTGGCCATGGATGGCAACCCCGCCGGCGGCGGCAACAACCTGGCCGCGCGCCCGATGGAACTGGTCCTGGTGGGCGCGGGCGGTTGCGCCTCGTACGATGTCGTGCTGATCCTCAAGCGCGGCCGCCATGCCGTGACTGGCTGCCAGGCCAGGCTCACGGCCGAACGCGCGGAAACCGACCCCAAGGTCTTCACGCTGATTCACTACGCCTTCAAAGTCACCGGCCACCAGTTGCCGCGAGAGGCCGTGGAACGAGCGGTGGAACTCTCGCACACCAAATACTGCTCGGCCGTCGGCATGCTTGAAAAGACAGCAAAGATCACCTTCTCGGTCGATATCGCCGAAGGCTGACCCGCGCTACGGGCGCGGGGAGCGCCCTGATTCCGGATGCCGCGGGCGGGGCCGAAGTCCCGAAGCCTCCTGGCGAACGCACCGGAGCACCGGGCGCCGTCAGACGGCCATGGGCGCCGTCAGCGGGGGATGGTGTCTGTAGCCTTCCAGGCTGAAATCACCCGGTTTCACCTGTTCCAGCCACTCCGGCTCGTAGCGGCCCGTCCGCGCATACGACGGGATGCGGTCGGACAGGCGCAGGACGGGCGCGGGGTACGGCGCGCGCTGCAACTGTTCGCGCAGCATGTCCACATGCGTCTCATAGATGTGGGCATCACCGATGAAGTAGGTGAACCAGCGCGGCTCGTAGCCGGTGAGGCGCGCGACCAGGTGCGCCAGCGCGGCGCCCTCGGCCAGATTGAAGGGCGTGCCAAGGCCCACGTCGTTGCTGCGGATATACAGGCACAAGGACAATTCGCGGGTCTGCGGATTGGCCAGGAACTGATAGAGCAGATGGCACGGCGGCAGCGCCATTTCTTCGATCTGGGCGCAATTCCAGCCATGAAACAGGATGCGCCGGCTGCCCGGATTCCGGATCAGCGCATCCAGGCACGCCCGAAGCTGGTCGATGGCTTTGTACAGCAATACCTGGGGCTGGCCGCCGTCCATGATGGCGGCGACACGGCGGTACCCGTCGGCCACCGCGGCTTCGATGCGGGCCGCCTGCCCTTCAGGCAGCAGCTTGTAGGCGGGCCACTGCCGCCACTGCACGCCATAGACGGGGCCCAGATCGTCCTCGCCATCGCGCCAGGGGCTGGCGAGCCAAGCCGAATTTTCATTCGCATTCTGGTCCCAGACCCGGCACCCCAGGTCGCGGAAATCGGCCGCGCTGTCACCGGCCCGCAGAAACCCCACCAGTTCACCGATGGCGGACTTGAATGCGAGGCGCTTGGTCGTGACGGCCGGAAAACCGTCGCGCAGATCGAATCTCAGACAGGCGCCCGGCAGACTGAGCGTACGCACGCCGGTCCGGTTGTCCTGCCAGCTGCCCTGCTCGAAAATGGTCCGCACCAGATCCAGATACGGCTTCATGCGGACTGCCTCACAACGCGGCGCGCGCGCTCGATGAGCGGCCGATCCACCATACGGCCATCCAGCCGGAACGCGAATTCTCCCGTCTCGTCCGCATGGGCAACCACGCGCCGCGCCCAATCGAGGTCCTCGGCCGATGGCCGATACACGTCGTGGACCACCGGAACCTGGGCCGGGTGCACGCACAGCATGCCGCCAAACCCCATGTCGCGGGCCATGCCGGCGGCCGCCGCGAGGCCTTCCAGGTCGGAGAAATCGGCGAACACGCTGTCCAGCGGAGAAGCGAGACCATGCATGCGGCTGGCTACCAGAATCTGGAAGCGCATCTGATCCAGCACGAACTGCGCGGCGCGGGACCCCGGACGCGTACCGAGTTCCACCATCAGGTCCAGGATGCCGAAGGACAGGCGCACCACCCCGTTTGCCGCCGCGATGTGGCTCAGTTCCCGCACGCCGGCGGCAGATTCGATCACCGGCATGAGCGGCTTGCCGGCGCCCGAGACGATGTAGACGTGCTCCGCCTTCTGGGCCTTGGGCAGCACAATGCCGGCAATCGACGGCAGCGAACGGCACAGCGCGAGATCTTCCTCGAACCACGCGGTCGTGCCATCATTGATCCGCACCCACAGCCGGTCGTCGGGATGTTCCTGCGCATAGCGCGCCAGCGCCTCGCGGCCGGCTGCCTTCTGTTCGGGCGCCACGGCGTCCTCGAGATCCACGATCACCGCATCGGCCCCACTGGCGATGGCCTTGGGAAAACGGTCAGGCCGGATGGCCGGGACGAACAACGCGGAACGCAGGGCGGCTTCGGGCATCACTTCCCCTTCCAGACAGGCTTGCGCTTCTCGGCAAAGGCCGTCGCGCCCTCGTGCGCGTCCTCGGACACAAACACGTGCGCAATACGCGGCCGCTGCAGGTCGAACTGGTCTTCAGGGCGCCAATTGCGCGACTGGGAAATGATGGACTTCGCCACGCGCACCGCGAGGGGCCCGTTCGCCGCAATCCCGCGCGCCATATCCAGGGCCGCATCCAGCGCCTGTCCGGGCTCGGCCAGGCGATTCACGAGCCCCAGTTGATGCAGGCGTTCGGCGCCCAGAAAATCGCCGGTGAGCACGGCCTCCATCGCCACATGGTAGGGGATCCGCGACGGCAGGCGCAGCATCCCGCCCGAACCCGGCACCAGCCCGCGTTTGACTTCGGGCACGCCGAAGCGCGCCTCGCGGGAGGCCACGATCAAGTCACAGGCCAGCGCCAGCTCGCAGCCGCCGGCCAGGGCGTAGCCTTCGACGGCCGCGATGAGCGGCTTGACGGGGGGCCGCTCGCACAGGCCGCCAAAGCCGCGATCCCCGACATAGGGCCGCTGCCCCGTCGCCGCAAAAGCCTTCAGATCCATGCCGGAGCAGAAATTTCCTCCTTCGCCGGTCAGGATGCCGATCCGGAGCTCCGGATCATCATCCAGCACGTCCAGCGCGGCCGCCAGCGCCTGGGCCGTTTCCAGATTCACGGCGTTGCGCGCCTGCGGACGGTTCAACCGCATGATCCAGACCCCGTCCAGACGCTGCACTGCCACACAATCGCTCATACCGTTCTCCCCAACGACAAATCAGACGATACCATTAGTGGATAAAATGGGCGCTTTGGGTACGGCCTCGGTCGAACCCATGATACGGACCAACCTTGCAGGCGCCGCCTGCCCCGTCATGCTCACATTCCAACAACTGATTCTGTCGCTCCAGCAGTACTGGGACAAGCAGGGCTGTACCCTGCTGCAACCGTACGACATGGAAGTCGGCGCAGGTACCTCCCACACGGCCACCTTCCTGCGCGCCATCGGGCCGGAGCCCTGGCGCGCGGCGTACGTCCAGCCTTCGCGCCGTCCCAATGATGGCCGCTACGGCGAAAACCCGAACCGCCTGCAGCATTATTACCAGTTCCAGGTCGTGCTCAAGCCAGCCCCCCTGCATATCCTCGATCTGTACATCGGCTCCCTGCGCAGCCTGGGCATCGATCCCCAGCAGCACGATATCCGGTTCGTCGAGGACGACTGGGAAAACCCCACGCTGGGCGCCTGGGGCCTGGGCTGGGAGGTGTGGCTGAACGGGATGGAAGTCACCCAGTTCACCTATTTTCAGCAGGTCGGCGGCCTGGACTGCAATCCGACCATGGGCGAGATCACCTATGGTCTGGAGCGCCTGGCCATGTACCTGCAGGGCGTGGAATCGGTCTACGACCTGGTCTGGACACAGGCGCCGGATGGCCGCAAGGTCTACTACCGCGACGTGTTCCACCAGAACGAGGTCGAACAGTCCACCTACAATTTCGAACACGCCAACACCACCATGCTGTTTGCCCATTTCAACGACTACGAGGCCGAGGCCCGGCGGCTGATCACCGTCCCGCTGGCCCTACCGGCCTACGAGGCCACCCTCAAGGCTGCCCACACGTTCAATCTGCTGGATGCGCGCGGAGCGATCAGCGTGACGGAGCGTGCTGCCTATATCGGCCGCATCCGCAACCTGTCCCGCGCCGTGGCCCAGGCCTATTACGATTCGCGTGAACGCCTGGGCTTCCCCATGCAGCGCCAGGAGGCCGCATGAGCATCGCCACGCGTCCGCTGGTCGTCGAGCTGGTGACCGAAGAGCTTCCGCCGAAGGCGCTGAACGCGCTGGGCACCGCCTTTGCACAAGGCCTCCACGGGGTCCTGCGGGATCGCGGTCTGGTGGCGGCCGACGCCAGCTGGCAAGCCTATGCCACGCCACGCCGCCTGGCCGTGCGCGTGGACGCTGTTCTCGGTCAGGCGGCGGATCAGCCTTACGCCGAAAAACTCATGCCCGTCGCGATCGGCCTGGACGCCCAGGGCGCCGCCACGCCCGCCCTCCTGAAGAAGCTGAAGGCACGGGGACTGGCACACACAGCGGTGGACAGCCTGACACGCCGCCACGACGGCAAGCAGGAACTCCTTTACGCCGAAGGCACGGCGCCGGGCGCGCGACTCGCCGATGGGCTGCAGCAGGCGCTCGAATACGCCATCACGCACCTGCCGATTCCGAAGGTCATGCAATACCAGTTGGCCGACGGGCACACCAGCGTGAAGTTCGTGCGCCCCGCCCATCATCTGCTGGCGCTCTGGGGCGACGAGGTCATACCCGTACACGCCCTCGGTCTGCAGGCAGACCGCGCGACGCTGGGACACCGATTCATGAGCAGCGGCGTCCTGACGGTCGAACATGCCGATCAATGGCTGGACACGCTGCGTGAAGGCCACGTCCTGGCGTCTTTCCAGGATCGTCGACACCAGATCGAGCAGCAACTGGCCAGCGCCTCCAAAGGTGTGGGCGCCACCATCGGCCAGGGACCGGAAGTCGAGGCCCTGCTCGACGAAGTGACCGCGCTGGTGGAATTCCCCACAGTGTACGTGGGCGCTTTCGAACAGGAATTCCTGAGCGTACCGCCGGAGTGCCTGATCCTCACGATGCGCCTGAACCAGAAGTACTTCCCGCTCTTCGATCCGACGACCGGGCGGCTCACGCATCAGTTCCTGATCGTGAGCAACATGCGTCCGCAGGATCCCCGCCACATCATCCACGGCAATCAGCGCGTGGTGCGGCCACGCCTGGCCGACGCCCAGTTCTTCTACCAGACCGACCTGAAGACTCGCCTGGCCGACCGCGTCGCCCAACTGGAACACAGCGTCTACCACAACAAACTGGGATCCCAGCTCGCACGCACGCAACGGGTTCAGGCGCTGGCGCAGTGGCTGGCCCCGCAACTGGGCGGCGACCCCGAGTCCGCAAGCCGGGCCGCGTGGCTGGCGCATGCCGACCTGGGCACCCAGATGGTGGGCGAGTTCCCGGAGCTTCAGGGCATCATGGGAGCCTATTATGCGGCCCACGACGGGGAGCGTGCCGACGTGGTGCGTGCATTGCGCGATCAGTACCGGATCCGCCTGGATGAGGCCATCGCCGACGACACCCTGACCTCTGCGGCGCTCTTCATGGCTGAACGCGCAGAGACGCTCGTCGGCATCTGGGGAATCGGCCTGGTCCCGACGGGAGAGCGCGATCCGTACGGCCTGCGCCGCGCGGCCCTGGGGCTCATCAGCGCGTACGAACAACTGACCGCGGGGGGGTTCCTGCGGGCCAGCCAGGACACATCGGCCCGCCTGTCGACCCTGCTGGAACGGGCCGCCGCCGGCTTCCCGGCCGGCACGCTGGCCGATGGCACCGCCCAGGCCGTGCTGGAATTCGTCTACGAGCGGTATCGCAACCAGCTCTCGGGCGACTGCAACCGTGCAGCAGTCGATGCCGTGCTGGCGCTGCACCCCCCGATCCATCAGGTCGGCGCGCGCGTGCGGGCCTGCATGGAGTTTTCCACGCTTCCCGAGGCGGAGGCTCTGGCAGCCGCCCACAAGCGCGTGAGCAACCTGCTGAAGAAGGCGGAAAACACCCTGCCGGCGTTCGATGCGGACCTGATGGCCGAACCCGCCGAACGCGATCTGGCGGCCATGATCACGCGGCTGGCGCCGCAAGCGGCCGCCGCGCTGGCCCAGGGCGACTTCACCGGCAACCTGACGACCCTGGCACAGGCGCGTGCGGCCGTCGACCGCTTTTTCGCCGACGTCATGGTCATGGCCGACGATCTCCGCATCCGTGCCAACCGGCTGGCCCTGCTGCAATCGCTGGACGCGCTGATGAACCAGGTCGCGGATCTCTCGAGGCTGGCCCGGTGAAGCTCATCATCCTGGACCGGGATGGCGTCATCAACGAGGACAGCGATGCCTTCATCAAGACGCCCGACGAATGGATTCCGCTGCCTGGCAGCCTGGAAGCCATGGGGCGGCTGACGCAGGCCGGCTGGACCGTGGTGGTCGCCAGCAACCAGTCCGGAATTGCGCGCGGGCTCTTCACCATGGAAACGCTGGGAGCCATTCACACCAGGATGCGGCAGGCCGTCGCCGCCGCCGGGGGCCGCATCGATGCGATTTTCTTCTGCCCGCACGGGCCGGACGAAGGCTGCGCATGCCGCAAACCGAACCCCGGGATGCTGCACGACATCGCCAAGCGGCTCGACGTCCGCCTGGAAGGCGTCCCCGTGGTGGGCGACAGCCTGCGCGATCTGCAGGCGGCCGCCGCGTGCAACTGCCGCCCCTGGCTGGTACTCACTGGCAAGGGCCGGGCGACTTGGGATACGCACGGCCCCACCGGAGGGCTTCCCGCCGGCACCGAAGTCCGGGACGACCTGGCCGCCGTGGCCGACGCACTGATCAAAAGCACGCCATGACTTTCGCGCGCTCCCTGACTTTCCTGCGTTCCCTGCTTTTCATGGTCTTTCTGGTGATCACGGTGGTCCCTTACGCAGTGTGCTGCATCCTGTGGGCGCCGCTGCCGCTGGCCTGGCGCTATCGGCTGACGCTGGGATGGCCGCGCCTGGCGCTGTGGGCGGCCACCTGGATCCTCGGCATCCGCTACCGGACCCAAGGCATGGAACGCCTGCCCGACGGGCCGGTCATCATCCTTTCGAAGCACCAGTCCGCCTGGGAAACCCTGTATTTCGCCGTCAGCATGCCGCGTGACGTCGTGTTCGTCTACAAGAGGGAACTGCACCACGTTCCGTTCTTCGGCTGGAGCCTGGCGCTGCTGAGCATGATTCCCATCGACCGCACCAAGGGCCGGGAGTCGTTCGAGCAGGTCGTCCGCATCGGCGGCCAGCGGCTCCGGGAAGGCCGGTGGCCGGTGCTGTTTCCGGAAGGGACCCGCGTCGCCCCTGGCAAGGAAGGCCGCTACAAGCAGGGCGGAGCCCTGCTCGCCTGCCGCACCGGAACCCCGGTCATCCCGGTGGCTCACAATGCCGGCGAACGCTGGCCGCGCAATGCCTTCATCAAGACGCCGGGCGTGGTGACCGTGTCGTATGGTCCGGTCATCGATCCGGCGAACTACAGCCCGGCCACTCTGAACCGTGCGGTACGCGACTGGATCGAGGGGGAAATGCGTGTTCTGAACCCCGAAAGGTATGCGCCGCACTGAGGTGGCCCCGCAGCAGCTCGCCCTGTTTCCGGCGCGGCCCGACACGCCGCCGGCCACGCTGCCCGACGACTGCAGCTGGCACGTCCTGACCGTGGCGGGCGAAGCGCTGGGCTATGCCTTGCGGAGATCACGCCGAAGATCGATCGGCCTGGTGGTGCGCGACACGGGACTGCTCATCCAGGCTCCCGCCTGGGCCAGCCAACGCCAGATCGAAGAAGCCATCGCGCAAAAGTCGGCCTGGATCCGCGACAAGCTTCGTGCGCGCGGCGAACGGCTGGAACTGCTCGCCCTGCAGGCCGAACAATGGCGGGACGGCGGCCGAATCCCCTACCTGGGCGTAACCGTCACGCTGCACCTGGATGGCAGCGGTCCCCTGCGCTACCAAGGGGACCCGCTGGCCCCGCACACCGGCGACAGTCTGTGGCTGCCGCTGCCACGGGACGCGGACTCGGGCCGGATCCAGGAACGTGCGCAGGGATGGCTGCAGCAGCGCGCCCGAATCGACTTCGAAGCGCGGCTCCATGATTGCCTGATGCGGTCCGGGCGGTCCATGGCCGGCTGGAGCCTGTCGTCAGCCCAGGGGCGCTGGGGATCCTGCACCGTCCAGCGCCATATCCGCCTGAACTGGCGGCTGATCCACTTTGCGCCCCACCTGATCGACTACGTGGTCGCCCATGAGGTCGCGCACCTGGGACACATGAACCACGGCCCCCGCTTCTGGCGCGAAGTCGACCGCCTGTATCCCGGCTTCAAACAGGCGCGCGACATGTTGGCGCGCCACACGCCCGCAACCCTGCCCTTGTTCTGACGGCGGACGCCGGCCAACGGGCGGCATGCCGGCCGAGGGCCTCCCGCGGGTGCGCCCGGTTTCCGGCGGGCCGCGCATTTGCGTATGATGAAGTCTGGCTCTCACAGAGGATCTCACCATGCGCCTGTTACACACCATGCTGCGCGTCGGCAACCTGGATCGTTCCCTGATGTTCTACACCGACATCATGGGCATGCATCTCCTGCGCCGCAAAGACTACCCGGAGGGGCGCTTCACGCTGGCCTTCGTGGGTTACCAGGACGAAGACGAGGGTGCCGTGATCGAGCTCACCCACAACTGGGACACGGAATCCTACGACATCGGCAACGGTTACGGCCATATCGCGATCGAAGTCGAAGACGCCTATGACACCTGTGCCACCATCAAGGCCCGCGGCGGTCTGGTGGTCCGCGATGCGGGCCCCATGAAGCATGGCACCACCGTGATCGCCTTCGCCGAAGACCCCGACGGCTACAAGATCGAGCTCGTCCAGCGCAATTCGCGCAAAAGCTGAGCCAGCAACCGACCGCTCAGGCCGCCGGGGTGACGGGCGCGCCCGCAGCCGACAGCGCGTCGGCCACATCCATGAACTGAGCAACCGACAGCTCCTGGGGGCGCGCGGTGGGTGCCACGCCGGCACCCTCCCAATCCAGCCACTGTGACCACTGTGCCAGACTGCCGCGCACCATCTTGCGCCGTTGCTCGAACGCGCGAGCCACCACCGCCTCGAACAGGTCCACATCTCGCGGCAGACGCAACCGGTCCGGCGGTAACGGGCGCATCCGGATCACCGCCGACATGACCTTGGGAGGTGGATCGAAGGCCTGCGGGGGCACCTCGAAGAGGGCAGCCATGCGATAGCGGGCCTGCAACATCACCGATAACCGCCCGTACGAACTGTCACCCGGCACGGCCACCATGCGGTCCACGACCTCGCGCTGGAGCATGAAATGCTGATCGCGAATGTGTCCGGCCCAGCGCATCAGATGAAACAGCAGCGGCGTGGAGATGTTGTAGGGCA
>DATNAI010000235.1:0-10005 GCA_035572875.1 Castellaniella sp.
TCGGCGATGACTCGTGTGGCCAGATCCCGGGCCGGTCCCGCGCTCGGATCGGCGTATTCAATGCGCGCCATGGGATGCGCTCATTTTTTCTCGGCCAGAATCTGCTTCACCAGCTTGTCGGTCTGGTCCACCGCGCCCTGGTAGCTGTTCATGTTGGCGGGCGACGTCAGGTAGCGGCCCCCGATGGCGAAGGTCGGCGTGCCGTCAATGTGGTAGGCCTTGGCCAGCTCATCGGCACGCTTGACCTTGGTCTGGACGCCGAAGGAGTTGAATGTATCCGTGAAGGCCTTGCGATCCAGCCCTTGCGAAACGGCCCAGTCGGTAATCTGCTTGGCTTCGAAGAGCTGCTTGTGCTCTTCGTGAATGGCCTTGAAGACGGCCGGGTGCAGATCCAGCCGGTTCATGGCTTCCAGCGTGTAGTAGAGCTTTTGCAGGTCCTGCATGCTCGCGTTGAAGGCGACCGGCACGTACCTGAACACCATGTCTTTGGGTGCCGTCTTGAGCCACTTTTCGACCAGGGGCTCGATCGCATTGCAGTGGGGGCAGGTGTACGCATAGAACTCCAGGACCTCGACCTTGCCGGGGTAATCGGTGGGCTGGACCGGGTCCACCTTGTCGAAGTCGGCGGCGTGTGCGGGCGCCATGGCCAGCGCGGCCAGGCCCAGGACCAGGCCGGAGGCAATGCGTGAAAACAAGGTGTTCATGGTGTGGCTCCTGAAGGACGATCAGGGACGGACGACAGTCGACGCGATCTTGTCGTCCCCCAGTCTGGTTCGTGCCCGGTTCATGTCGTCGATGCCCTTGAAGGGCCCGACGCGAACGCGGTTGATAGGGCTTCCGTTGGCTTCGCCTGGTTCGACGCGAACCGGCAGCCCCAGCAGGACGACGCGTGCCAGCATGGCCTCCGCTTCATCCTTGGAGCGGAACGCCCCCGTTTGCAGATAATAGGTCGTTTGGGTGCCCGGTGCTGGTCGGGCCGCCGACGGCGGCGGAGGCGGCGGAACCGGCAAGCTGGAAGGATGGCTGGCGGAAGGGTGGCTGGCTGGCGCCGAGACGGCGGGCGCGACAGTGGCCGGCTTGGCCGACGCAACGGTGGCCGGCTTGCTGGCAGGGGCGGGTTTGGTGCCTGGGGGGTTGTTGATGCCCGCGATGATCTGCCCGATTGCATCCGACAGCGGATTGTCGGGGTTGGTCCCCGGTTCGGGCGCGGGCGCGGGCGGGTTGGTGCTGCTGCCGCCCAGTGTTTGGGACCGCGTCCCGGCAGGACCGTCTTTGCCGTAGAGCGAAATGTTGGGGTCCGGGGCGTTGGCGACATCCGGCAATAGCGTGGTGGGTGTGCTGCGGCTTGCCTTGTCCTTGAAGGGCATGGGGGCCTGGGTGACGAACAGAGCAACGGCGACGGCGGCCGCCACGCCCAGCACCATGCCCAGAACCAGGCCGAACCACGTGCCGCGTGAACGAGAGGCTTTCTTGCGGGCCATCGACTACATCCGGTCGGGGGCGCTGACCCCCAGCAATCCCAGTCCGTTGGCGATCACGCGGGCCGTGGACTGTGCCAGGCGCAATCGCGCGGCGGTCAAGGCCGGATCGTCGCCCCAGATGCGTTCGCTGTTGTACCAGGCATGGAAGTCGGCCGCGCAGTCGCGCAGCCAGAAAGCGAGCTGGTGGGGCGCGAGTTCCAGGGCAGCCTGGGTCAGCACGCCAGGGTATTCGGCCAGCCGCTGCATCAGTGCGATCTCCGTGGCCGCGGTCAGCGGTCCGGGGTCCGCAGTGGCGATGGTTTGCGGCGCGTCGTGCTGGCGCAGCAGTGAGTGGATGCGCGCGTGGGCGTACTGGATGTAGTACACCGGGTTTTCTTCGCTGTGCGACAGGGCCAGGTCGATATCGAAGACGAATTCCGAGTCGGCACGCCGCTGGGCCAGGAAGAAGCGCACGGCATCGCGTCCGACCCAGTCGATCAGATCGCGCAGGGTGACGTAGCTGCCGGCGCGCTTGGAGATCTTGACCTCTGTGCCGTCGCGCATGACGCGAACCATCTTGTGCAGCACATAGGCCGGGTAATCGACGGGGATGCCGACCTTCAGGCCCTGCAGGCCCGCGCGCACTCTGGCGATGGTGCCATGGTGATCGGTGCCCTGGATGTTGATGGCCGTGTGGAAGCCGCGTTCCCACTTGGCGACGTGGTAGGCCACGTCGGGGACGAAGTAGGTGTAGCCGCCCTCGGACTTGCGCATCACCCGGTCCTTGTCGTCGCCTGTGCCCAGTTCGGTCGTGCGCAGCCACAGCGCGCCGTCACGTTCGTAGGTATGGCCGGCCGCGATCAGCGCCTGCACGGTGCGCTCCACCCGCCCGCTCGTGTAGAGCGAGCTTTCCAGGTAGTAATTGTCGAAGCGCAGGTCGAAGGCCTGGAGGTCCAGATCCTGTTCGCGGCGCAGGTAAGCCACGGAGAAACGCCGAATGGCGTCCAGGTCCTCGATGTCGCCGGCTGCCTGGACGGGCTCGCCGTCGCTGGCCTGCACCGTGGCGCACGCCCGGTAATCATTGGCGATATCGACGATATAGTCGCCCTTGTAGCCGTCCGCGGGGAACTGTGGATCGTCGGGTGCGATGCCGCGTGCGCGCGCTTGCACGCTTACGGCCAGATTGCGGATCTGGTTGCCGGCGTCGTTGTAGTAGAACTCGCGCGTGACCTGGGCGCCCTGGGTGGTGAAGAGGCGGCAGATCGAGTCCCCCAGTGCGGCCTGTCGGGCGTGCCCGACATGCAGCGGGCCGGTGGGGTTGGCCGAGACGAATTCGACCAGGATGCGGCGGTCCTGGGGTGGCCGCCAGCCGTAGTGTTCGCCTTGCGCGCGAATGGCTTCGAGCACCGCCTGATGGGCGCCGGCCGCCAGCCGGAAGTTGATGAATCCTGGACCCGCGACTTCAGCGCTCGCGATCAATTGGTCCGCGCCCGGAAGCGCCAGCAGCGCATCCACGATGGCCTGGGCCAGTTCGCGCGGGTTGCGTCGCGCCGCGCGCGCCGCCTGCAGCGCAACGTTGCAAGCCACGTCGCCATGGGCGGCAACTTTGGGCCGCTCCAGCGTGATGTCGATATCCTGGTCGGGGACCAGGGAACGGACGGCGGAACGCAGGAAGGAAATGAGCTGGACGTGTTGCTCGGGTAGCATGAATTCGTAATGAGAGATGGCGCGTGTGCGGCCCGACGGCGGAGTCCGGAATCGGAGCGCCCCTATGGGCTCCCGAAATAATAGCCCGATTCAGGGGTGTCGCGCTCGCGCGTTCCGGAGCCTTCCGTCACGAGCCACCCAGTCCCGGCAGGCCGAGCTCGGTCTCCAGCCAGGCGCCATAGCCCTGCATGTCCACCGTTCCCACGACATTCCCGGGTGCGACCTGCCAGCGCTCCAGTCGCTGGATGAACACGTCGAGTGCCCGCCGCTGGTCTTCGCCCAGGCGGAGATCATGGCGTTGCAGGCCCATGGAGCGGGTGGTGGCGTCCTGCAACGCACGGTCGCTGTTTTCCAGGATGCGGTCCATCGGCAAGCGCTCGTCGTGCAGGATCGCCTGGGAGACGTGGCGGTCTGCCTCCGGGAGCGCCCCCAGGGGGACCGTCGCCGCCAAGGCTTGCCAGCGCATCCAATTGAGCGCCACGTCGGACAGGTCTCCCGATGGAACGGGCGGGGCACCCGGGCCCGGTGCCGTGCCGCCACCAATGTCCGAGTGGGCCCCGATGAACGGCGATTCCACCACGTTGCCCGGCGCGCCGCTCGTGGCGGAGACCAATGGAAACAGCGCCCGGAATTCATGCAGCGCCACCGCGTGGGCGACCCACTGCCAGGCGCCCGCGATCGTCAGGTCGTACCCGGCGTTGGCGGCGCCCAGCAGTCCGAACTGGGCGACAGTATCGAAGAGGCCCAGGAATCTCAGCTCCACACAGCGGCCGATCACCCCGCGCACGGGATCGTCATACGAGAACCAGCCGTTGCGCGTCTGCCGTGCGATGCGATTGGCAAAGTCACGGGCCAGCGCGGCACCGCGGGAGAAACCGAGGATGTCGATCGGGATGGGACGAGCGGCGTCCTGGGCTCCCCGCAGTGCTGCCAGCAGCGATTCCCATTGGGTGCGGAGGATCTGACCGCTGCTCGCGGCGGTGAGCGCATCCCAATCCAGGCGCGCGCCGTTGCCGGGACCCGGGTGGTAGAGGCTGGGGCCATCCTGGTAGATTTGTGCAAGCTTCCAGACGTTGCTTTGGTGGCCGCGGTTCAGTCTTGTCCCATCGAAGGCCAGAAGGATCAACCCGAGGGGATCGGTGTAGCGCATGGGTTGCTGCGCGGCGTATCCGAGGGCCTGTTGGCCCGGCACCGGCCCCAGCGGGTCGGGTTCCAGATACTGGCCGTGCGTGGGCAGGTAGGTCCGGAAGATGTTGTCGTGCCAGCCTGTGGCAGGGTCTTCGTCCTGGCCCGGTGCGCGCAGCGGCAGATCCAGATTCCCCCGGGTGCGGGCGCGTCCCAGTGAATCGTACGTCGCGGACCACCGCACCGTTCGCGCTTCGTCGGTCACCAGCACTGGAGCGCCCAATGAGTCGGCGTGAATATAGTACAGGTGTGTGTGCCCGTCCCGGTCCGACTGAAGCAGGCCAACGGGGACGTCATGGGCGTAAAGGTAGCGCTGCGTGACGCCGAACGTGGGTGTCGGCGCCTGTCGTGGCCCGATGACCGGTGTCGCCCCGGGGGCGCGGGAAGCTGCCGCTTCGGGGCGCTGCCAGAGGGCGACCAGTCGGTTGTCCAGATAGTAGCGTTCGGTTTCCCGGGTGCCTTCGCGCCGGCGGATGGTGTGCCCGTGTGCGTTGTGGGTGTAGTCGATGGCGTCGCCCTGTGCGGGTTGGACCTTGGCCAGCCGGCGTTGCGCCTGATAGTGCAGCCGGTACGAGCCCATCGCCAGAGGCAGGCCGGAGGCGTCCCGCCGGATTCCGGAATGGGCCTGACCACGTCGGGCTGCCAGTGCCCCGCTGCCTTCCCACGCGAACCAGTCCGCCGGCGGCGCCGCGGCCGCCGATGCGAGGGCGGGCTCGTCGGCTTCCTGCGAGGCCACCATCCTGTCTTCCGCATCATGGACATAGCGGCGGTGCATGATCCGCCATTGACCGGGCGGATGAACCGAAGACGATTGCATCAGCGCCACGATCCGGCCGGCCCCGTCGGATTGGCGCTGTTCCCCCCAGACGGGTTGCGAGCCGTCGGACACGATCAGGGTGTGGGTCCTGCCGTCGGGCGCGCCCCAGGGTTGCAGGTGCATCCCGTTGCCATAGCGGTAACCGGCCTGGCCCGGCTGTGTTCGGATAACGGAGTGGCTGACCCGGTCGCGGGTTTCCCAGGTCAGCGCCGCCAACCGCGATCCGGCTCCCCACTCATAGTGGAGCGTCCCGCCCTCGGGAAGATCATGCCGTATCAGGCGACCCGCCGGGTCGTAGGAAAACGCCTCGCGATAGTTCAAGGCGCCTGCGGGATGGGGCCTTCGCACCGATCGTTGGGACAGACGCCCCTGCTCGTTGTATTGGCGGGACTCCTGCTCTGCGGGATGCAAGAGCCGCCTCAGGTGCGGCCCATGCCATTGCAGGCGGACGGTTGCGGGTTCCCGTCCGGGGTCGCCGGTGTAATGCAGCAACGATGGGCGTCCGGCCGCGTTGCGCGCGATATCCAGCGCGTCCCCGTTCGCGTACCGCAGGCCCGCCAGGCGATCCCGGGCGTCGAATCGCGCCGTCGATCGGCCTGTCAGCGCGCTGCTCCAGGCCGATCGGCGGCCGGCGCGGTCGTATTCGAGCGTGAGCCCGGGCCAGCCGCCGACCGGCTCCCGCAGGCTGCGAATCCGCCCATCCGGGTGGCGGCGAATGTGCAGTGGTCCGATAGCGGTCAGGCGCCCGCGGGAGTCCCGCCGGACCGCCAGGTCTGTGATGGCGGGAGTCGGAGAGGATGGGCCCGGCGGGGATGGCGATGTGTCGATACGGGTCCGCGTCCCCTCGATCCGGCCGCTTCGGATACCGAGCACGATGTCGGTCTGCGCCGATGGGCCGCGGACGCGCGTGATGTGTGTCTGCGCCGTGGTTCCCGGCAGCCCGTATTCGAACGCCAGGGTGCTGTGAGGATGGTCGCCGTCCCCCGGGGTGGCCCGGATCACGCGGCCATTCGTATCGTAGGACCATGTCCTGGCCCGCCAGGTGCCTCCCCGCGCATCGGTCAACGTGATGCCGGTGACCGCATCCCGGTGTCCGGCCTGCCGTTCCGCCTCGTAGTGATAGGTGCGGGTCATGCCGTCCGGACGGGTGACGCGGACCAGTCGAGGGTACGGCGGCCGCCCGCCCACGTTTGCTGCGGCGGTGTGCGGATCATAGTCATAGCGGAAGGTGCCCGCCGGCGTCCGCAGCGCCATCAGCACGGTAACGCCGGCGACGGTGCCGTAATCCAGCGTGAGGGCCGCACCCCGCCCGTGGACGCGGTGGATCAGTCCGGCCAACGGTCCGGAGCCGTGACGCTCGATTCGGACCGCAGAGCGCTGCGGCGCGCGGATTGCGAGCAGAAGTCCGTCGCCGTTGAAGTCCATCCGGAGGCCGTCGTCCTGGACCCATGCCCGTGTTGCCTCCGCGGGCGCGCTGGCCGGTGCCGCGGGCAGGACCAAGACCCGGCCTGTCCCATGCCCGACGGCCATTCCCCGGGCGTCGAACGACAGGATCTGCCCATCTGGTAGCGCCAAGCGCCAGCCGGTCCGGTGGGGTTCCAGTCGGATGTCGTACTCGTGCGTCCAGTGTGACGGGGAGGGGCGGCCTTGTCCGGCATTCATCCGGTAGAAGCGGATGAACGCCGGGTGGTTGCCGTCCAGCGGCGCCGGCAGATCGATGTGCTTCAGGTGCTTGGCCCCGGTGATCAGGCTGACAGGGTTGCTGAGGCCGGTGTCCAGATCGGGTTCGCCGGCGGCGGAGGGGGCCAAAGCCGCCCCGCAGGGAGTGGGGTTGGCCGGGGCGCGGCAGACGCCGGGAGCCGACCGGGCAGCCTCCATGGCTGTCAGGGTCAGAAGAAGGACTGCGAGCAAGCCGCAGGCCCGCCGAAAGCCGCGTGGAATGGGGGTCCCGGACATGCGGACGCTCCTGTCAAAGCGGATAGTTTCCGGCTTGGCAGGGTCTGGAAGTTGGGGTAGTGTATGAATGTGTCCAATGCAGGAAACCCCACCATGCTCATTTTGTTCCAGTCGAAATCTGCTGCGGAAGTCCTGATGTTTGCGCAGCACGCCAAGCCTCTCCTCCAGGCGGCCGGCAAGCAGTTCGATACCCCGGATCTGCCCGAGCGCGGGGTCATCACGCGGGCACAGCTCGACATGGCCATTGCCGGGATCGAGGCGCTGGCTGCGTCCGACATGATCCCGGACCCCGACGTGTCCGGCGACCACGACGACTCCACGGAACACCCCATTTCCCAGCATGTTGGCATGCGGCGACGCGCTTGGCCGCTGTTGACGATGCTGCGGCTCGCCCGCCAGAAGGGAGAGGATGTGACGTGGGAACCGGCCCCGGTCTGGTAGCGGTCCCGGCTGAAAGAAAAACCCCGGGAACCGTCGGGTTCCCGGGGCTCGTCCGGCGCTGTTCGCGAATCAGATTCAGGCCGCCATCGCTTTCGGTGCCATCGCAACCCCGGCGGCAGCCTGGCGATTGACGGCGCTCAGGATAGCCAGGAAGGAAGACGTGACGATATCTTCGTGGATGCCGACGCCAAAGGCGCTGGCGGCGTCTCCGATGCGCATTTCGACGTACGAGGCCGCCCGGGTGTCCGTTCCCGTGCCGATGGCATGCTCCTGATAGTCCATGACGCGCGCCTCGATGCCCAGTGCGTCGACGAAGGCCGAGATGGCTCCGTCGCCGTGCCCCACCATGTGGCGTGGATTGCCGTCGATCTCGACATCGATTTCGATCGAGAACTGCTTCTGGCCGGTGGTCTTGGGGCTGCCGGTGATGCGGTGGCTGACGAGATTCCAGGGGGTCTCGCGTCCCAGGTATTCTTGCGAGAAGACCTCGAAGACATCCTTGGGCGTGATCTCCTGGCCGGTTTCGTCGGTCACCCGCTGGATGGCGCGGCTGAATTCGATCTGCAGGCGGCGCGGCAGTACCAGCCCCTGTTCGTGTTCCAGCAGATAGGAGACGCCACCCTTTCCGGATTGGCTGTTCACCCGAATGATGGCATCGTAGCTGCGGCCCAGGTCGGCGGGGTCGATGGGCAGGTACGGCACTTCCCAGACGGCTTCGGGTTTTTGCTGCGCGAATCCCTTTTTGATGGCGTCCTGGTGCGAGCCTGAGAACGCCGTGAATACCAAGTCGCCTGCATACGGGTGGCGCGGGTGAACGGGAAGCTGGTTGCAATCTTCGACGCAGCGGCGGATTTCCTCCAGGTCGGAGAAATCCAGCCCCGGGTGAACGCCCTGGGTGTACATGTTCAGCGCGAGCGTCACCAGGTCCACGTTGCCCGTGCGTTCGCCGTTGCCGAACAGGCAGCCTTCGACGCGATCCCCGCCTGCCATCAGGGCGAGTTCGGCTGTGGCGACGGCCGTGCCCCGATCGTTGTGCAGATGCAGGCTGAGCACGATATTGTCGCGCTGGGCCAGGTGGGTGTGCATCCACTCGATCTGGTCGGCGTACAGATTGGGCGTCGTGGATTCAATGGTGGCCGGCAGGTTCAGGATGATCTTGTTCTGGTCGGTGGGTTGCCAGGTATCCACCACGGCGTTGCAGACTTCCAGGGCGAAGTCCAGTTCCGTCGTGCTGAAGACTTCAGGAGAGTATTCGTAGCGCCAGCGGGTTTCGGGATGCCGCGCGACGGCTGCCTTGACCATTTTGGTCCCCGCGATGGCGATGTCGCGGATCTCTTCGCGGCTCATGCGGAAGACGATCTTGCGGAAAGCCGGCGCGCAGGCGTTGTACATGTGGATGATGGCCTGGTGGGCCCCGGCGCAGGCCTGGACCGTTCGTTCGATCAGGTCTTCGCGGGCCTGGGTCAGCACGATGATGGCCACGTCGTCCGGAATGCGCTTTTCATCGATGAGCGTGCGGACGAAATCGTAGTCGGTCTGCGACGCGGACGGGAAGCCGATCTCGATTTCCTTGAAGCCGATTTTCACAAGCTGGTCAAAGAAACGCAGCTTGCGCTCCACGCTCATGGGTTCGATCAGGGCCTGGTTGCCGTCGCGCAAGTCGGTGCTCATCCAGATCGGGGGACGGGTAATGTGGCGGCTGGGCCAGGTACGTTCGGAAAAGTCGCGCGTGAAGGGCGCGAACGGAACGTATTTGTCGGCGGGATTCTTGATCATGGCGATACCTGTCGGAGGACTAAACCCGCATCACGGGTCTGAAAACGAAAGACGGGATGTGTGGCGAGAAGAGGTTGTCGAGCTGCCACGCGGCACTAGGCTCGGCAACCGGTCGCTAGCAGCAGTAGACCCGACAGGGCCGTCAGAAAGAACGCGCCTGCATCGGCGCACGTGGGCGCACGCCCGCCCGCGGGAATCCGCGAAGCCATGGGCCAGAAGATGCGCGACGTATTCATGCTCATCAGTCAACCATATTTCTATATGGTTGGCAAGGACTTTCGTGTGCGGGCGCTTTCCAGCGCCGCCCTCTGGATGGCGGCCCGTTGCAGGCGCCCCGCACGGCCGGCGCGCAGTTCCCGCCCGGCCAATTGGAGGTCGCCGACTCGCAGCGGTTCGTCGCGCTGCTGCCAGGCCCAGAGCAGCACGTCCAGCGCCGGGGCTGACAACTGATCGGTCAGTTGTTCGACCGAATGCGGATCCACGGTTTTCAGGCGTGCGCGGGCCGTCAGGCCCCGTACAGTCAGGGTCACCAGGTAGGCGATCAGAATCGTGCATAAAATGACCACAGCCCACCAGAAATAAGGGTTGTATCGTTGCAGAAGCGCTGAAGCTTCGGCGCCCATGAAATGGTTGCCAGCGTAGTCGATGCCCCTGCCAAAGGCC
>DATNAI010000236.1:0-3081 GCA_035572875.1 Castellaniella sp.
CTGTCTGCCGCTTCAGCTCGCGGCTTCCACCGAAACGGTGCGCTTGCTGAGCGCGCCCCGCACGGAGAACTGCACGGTGCCGTTCACCAGCGAGAACAGCGTGTGGTCCTTGCCAATGCCAACGTTGACGCCGGGGTGGAACTGAGTTCCGCGCTGACGGACGATGATGCCGCCTGCGAGGATCTGCTGGCCGCCGTAGACCTTCACGCCCAGCCGTTTCGATTCGGAATCGCGGCCGTTGCGAGTCGAGCCGCCGCCTTTTTTGTGTGCCATGATGAGTTCCTAAATGCGATGACCGGAATCAAGCCGCAACAGCGTCGATGCGGATTTCGGTGTAGTTCTGGCGATGGCCCTGATGCTTCTGATAGTGCTTGCGACGACGCATCTTGAAGATCTTGACCTTGTCGTGACGGCCTTGCGCAAGAACGGTCGCGCGCACCGAGGCGCCCGCAACGAAAGGCGCGCCGATCTGAAGCGACTCGCCTTCGCCGACGGACAACACCTGGTCGAGCGAAATTTCTTGCCCAATGTCAGCCGGTATCTGTTCGATTTTCAGTTTTTGGCCGGCGCAAACGCGATACTGTTTGCCGCCGGTTTTTATGACCGCGTACATGGGGAATTCCTGAAATGGGTTTGCAGTATTGATCCTGGTTTGCAGCATTGACCTCAAATGCACCTACACATCGGGCAGCAACAAGGACCAAGCCTTGCATTCTATACGGAAAACTGCTTTTGAATCAAGCAGATTATGCGCACCGACCCATCGCCGGAACAGGAGCCACGTCACCCCACCCAGCGGTAGGAGTCCGATTCCCGCACGCAGACGATCCGGATTCCCGCCCGGCGAGCCCGGCTTCGCAATCGGCCGATGGTGACGGACAGGTCGACAGTGGTACGTCGCCGGCCGGTGCCCGGGAACTGCCAGGTCCCCAGGATGGCCTGGGTCAGTGCATCGTTGGTGGCGCGGAGGTCCGGCGACTCGAACAAGCAGGCGATTGCGGCATGCTCGGCGCGCGTCAGCGGCAGTGCTCGGCAGCCGTCTGTCAGCAACCAACGGTCACGGCGCAACGATCCCAGGTCGAGTACCAGCATCCAGCCGCCGGCATGATGCGTTTCCGCGTCCGCGGGCGCATCGGCGGCGGATGCGCATAGGCTTTCGGTATCCGCGGCGTCCATGATGCCGATCGTAGCCAGCGGTCCGGAACCGGTCAATCACTATTGTGATAATAACGATCACCAATGTGGTTCACGTTTTGGGTCCAATGAGCCGGTGGATACCTTTGCCAGCCGACTCCAGTACGCCAGGCGCCTGCGACATCTGTCACAGGCCGCGCTGGCGCGCAAGTGCGGCCTGTCGCAGAGCGCCATTTCGAGCTACGAAAACGGCGTGCGCAAGGACCCGAGCAAAATCCTGATCCTGGCCGAGGTACTCGAAGTGAACGCCTATTGGCTGCGCGCCGGCCAGGGCCCGATGTTGCCGGTGCCGACTCTGGGCGAAAGCACCTGGCCGTTTCCCAGCATCAGCCCTCGGCTGTTCTGGTCGCTGTCCGTGCGCGACCGGGAAGCCGCCGAGCGGGCCCTGGCCGCCTTCATCGACGGGCTGCTCAAGACGCCACCTCCAGCTCCGAATCGCTGAGTCCCACGAGACCCGATGATCCTGTCGGATGCCTCGATATGGCTCGATGAACGGCGGCTGCCTGCGTGACCGCGAGAGAACGGTGCCCCGATTCAGGAGTCCCCCGACGGCCGAGCCGGCCAGCCTCCCCCGCTCACTGTTTCACGGCATACAGGAACAGCTCGACACGCCGGTTCAAGGCACGGCCCTCCGGCGTGCTGTTGTCCCCGACAGGATTGAGCGAACCACGGCCCTCGGCGGTCAGGCGCTCGGAAGACACCCCCCTGCCGGACAGGTATTGAGTCACAGCCGCCGCCCGCCGCTGCGACAGCGGCTGATTGATGGCGTTGGAGCCGCTGGTATCCGTATAGCCGATCGACTTGGCCCGCAGTTCCGGGTGCTCGTTCATGGCTTTGGCCACGCTATCGAGCACCGGCAGCAACTGGGGTTTGAGCACCGCTTGATTCGTGTCGAAGGACACGTTGCTGGGGATATTGACCTTCAGTGAACCGTCGGGCATCTCGGTGACTGCGACGCCCAAGCCGGAGGCCCCGGATTTTTCGACGTCTTGTTTGACGGTCTTCCAGTTGTATCCCACCACACCACCCGCGACGCTTCCCAGTCCAGCCCCAATCAAGGCGGCACTGCTGCTGTCTCCAATCAGGGCCCCGAGGCCCGCGCCCAGCGCCGCCCCGGCTCCGGCGCCGACGGCCGTGTTCTGGCCCTGGGGCGACATGTTTGCACAAGCCGTCAACAGCGCCAGGCTTCCGATCGCAACGAGATGAATGGCCCGGGTGGAAGTCGCTCGATATGTCATCGTACCCATTTGCGCTCCTTGTCAACACGTAGGTTCACTAGCGTAACAAGAAGTGCGGGCCAATCTGTGAAAATGCGTATCAATGAAGGATCTGGCTGAGAAACAGGCGGGTGCGTTCGTTCTGTGGGTGGTCGAAGAACGCATCCGGCGCGTTCTGCTCGATGATCTCGCCATGATCCATGAAGATCACGCGATCGGCGACCTTGCGCGCGAAGCCCATTTCGTGCGTGACACACAGCATGGTCATGCCGGATTCCCTGGCCAGCTCGACCATGACATCCAGCACTTCCTTCACCATCTCGGGATCGAGCGCCGAGGTCGGCTCGTCAAACAGCATGATCTTGGGGTTCATGCACAGCGACCGGGCGATGGCGACACGCTGCTGCTGCCCACCCGAGAGCTGGCCGGGATATTTGTGGGCCTGATCCGGAATGCGCACCCGCTCCAGGTATTTCATGGCGGTCGCTTCGGCCTCGGCCTTGGATCGCTTGAGCACCCAGGCAGGTCCCAGCGTGAGGTTCTCAAGCACTGTCATATGGGGGAAGAGGTTGAAGTGCTGGAACACCATGCCCACGTCGCGCCGGATCGCCTCGATCTGCTTGAGGTCGTTGGTCAGCTCCGTGCCATCGACGATGATCTCCCCTTCCTG
>DATNAI010000237.1:0-3668 GCA_035572875.1 Castellaniella sp.
GGCGCATAGTCGAAGCTGTGGACGGACAGCATAGGCTTGAAAAGGCTTGCCGGGGACAAAAGGGTGGCTGGCAGCGGATTGGCCGCCGTCCAATTGCCGCCCGACGCTGGGCCCGGCTCGACGATGCAGCCCGTCCAAAGCGACTGGATGTAATTCTTCTGCGCGGGCGTCGCGCCGTTCAGCCAGCCTGGCGATGAGGCGATGCCCCCCACGTTCACTGAATCCGTGAAGGGCACCAGCCCGATGTAGGCGCCACTGGTTCCGTCGGTCTGCCCGCCCGCCGCCGACGCCGCCATCACGGTATTGATCAACTGCGTCGCCGAATCGCGCAGCACCTGGATCTTGGTTGAAGTACTCGAGGCCGGGTCGTTCATCGAACCCGTATTGTCCAGCGCCAGCACCAGTTCCAGATCGTTGCGCACCCGCCGTACCGCCCAGTTCTGGGCGTCGATTTCCAGGCCCGTCTCGCGCACGAAGCCGGTGCTCATGAGCGGCAGGGTGCCCGTCACCGACATGCTGATGCGCTGCGCCGACAAGAACTGGCCACTGTCCGAGGTTTGGCCGCCCGCGTTCACGCGGTCTTCGCCATAGTCAATGGTCAGGGCGCCAGCGGGGATGGCCACCCCGAGGAACTTGTCCGGCACGTTCGCCTTGAAATAAGCAGTCGCATCGTCCCGCCAGGCCTGGCCCGGATCGTAGCCCGGCCCGGTGGACTGGTAATTGGCCAGCTTGCGCCCCGCCGAGATCACCGCCGTGTCCAGCGCGTTCTGGATGCGGGCCTGCGCGACGTTGTAGCGCACGAAATCAAGCGCCATCAGGGAACTGCCCAGCATCACCGAGAAGGTGACGGCAAAAGTCAGCGCAATGACGCCGCGCTGGTCGCGCAGCAGGCGCCCAAACAGGCTCGATCGCTTTTCCATGACAGGTCTCCCGGGCCAAGCGCCCGCCTCAGCCTTGCTTCAATACAACGTCTTCAAGTCGTCAAAACGCGGACGATAGAATGCGGTGGCGGTCAGCACCTCGGTGCCGCCCAGACCGGTCCAGAACCGCGAACTGATGACGTACGGCTCATACGTTTGGTAGCCCTGTACCACCAGGATGGTGTCGCCCGGCTGGGCGGGGGGCATGCCGTCCGGCGGCGGCGCCGCCGCGATGTCGCCACAAGCCGCCGTGCTGCCTTCGCATTTCTTGGCCCAGGTTGAATTCTTCCATGTGACGGACGAACCCGACGTCTGCGCCTCGAACAAGCGGATCGTCAGATAGCCCCCGTCCTTGTAGTCGATGGGCTGCATGAGATCCCCCATGATGACGCCGTAGGTACAGAGATGATCCGTCTCATCGCATGGCCCCCCTTCGTACAGTTTGGGCTGCATGGCTACACCATCCGCGATGGAGAACACGGCCCGGTCCAGGATTGCCGCCGCGCGGAAATACTGATAGGTCTCGATCGTGCCAAACAGGAAGAACACCATGATGGGCAGCACGATGGCGGCTTCAATCGCAGCGATCCCCCGGTCGTCACGGCGCAGCCGCCGGAGACCGGAGGCCAGCGATTCAAACGGGAACCGCAACAAGCGTTGTCCCATCACAAAAATCTCCCAGTCCGGCGGCGGCCGACCGTCAGGGCTCGTTCTGGATCACCACGAGCCGCTCGTAGTGAAACAGATTGAGCCCCATCAGGGCCAGAACTCCGGTCACGCCCGGCTTGTCGAACCCCAGGCGGAACACCACCATGTCGCCCCGATCACCCGTGTTGCAGGCCGGATCGTATTGTCCGTTCTTGTCGTCGAACGTCACGGTTTCTCCCGGTTTATAGAGCTTGGCGTTGACGTACACGTTCTCCCTGTCCGCCCAGATCCCGAGCGTCTTTTCAAACTCGGCCTTCACGGCCGACTGACAATCCGCCTCCTGGGCGAAGACCCCGATCTTGCCCATGCGCGTGATGCGGCTCGCAGCCGAATCCAGGGTGACGTCGGCCAGCAGCGCGAAGGTGACCTCCACGCTCATGAGCAGGACCATGAAGAACAACGGCGCCACGATGGCGAACTCCAGCGCTGTTACCCCACGATGGTCGCGCCACAATCGCCCGAAAGTCCGCTGCCAGCGCATGGGGATCACCGCTTGGCCGGCCCGCCGCTCCTGGCGGGCGGAGAGGAAGATGCGACCGGCACCGCCTTCGCGGACGCCGGCGCGGATGCGGTTCCCAGATGCTCACGCAGATACTGGTAGAACGCCAGGTTGTCCTGCACGACGCCGCGAGGCTGATAGCTCATGAGGATGCCTTCGGCGGCATCCTCGCGCCCCATCACGCCATAGGCCAGCGCGAGGTTGTCACGGATCTGCGGCAAGCCATTCTGCACGCCGCTATTGCCCAGCAGCACATTGACGGCCTCGCGTCCCTTGCCGCTCAGAGCCAGGGACAGGCCCAGATTCGCCCGCAGCGCCTGGTCGCCCGGATGCTTCGCCAGGCCCTTGCGATAGGTTTCCTGAGCCAGGGCCGGCTGGCCAGACAGGTCGTACACCACGCCGAGGCCCGCCAGGGCGACGGGCTGATCGGGATCTTTCCCCAGGATGGCCTGGAAGCGTGTGCGCGCCTCATCCAGCTTGCGCAGCCGAATCAACACGCGCGCCTGCGCCAGCTTGGGGGCCAGGCCATCCGGGTCCAGCTCCTCGGCACGCGCATAGGCGCTCTGAGCCGATTCGAATTCCCCCGCCAGAAAGTGCGTGTCGCCCAGCCCAAGCCAGACCTCGGGCATGCCGGGATGCGCCTTGGCCAGAGTCGTATACAGCGAGCGGGCCACGCTGACGTCGCCGCTTTGCAGGGCGCTGGCGGCAATGCGCAAGTCGCCCGCCTGGAGGGCGGCACGATCGATGACCGTATCCACCGGCCTGACGGCGGTGCGCGGCGGCGCGCACGCCGTCAGGAGCGCCATCAAACCGGCCCCAACCAGCACTCGATACAAGGGAACATTCATCATCCACTCCAGATCGGTCCTCAGAACCGCGAAAGCGTATCCATCAGGCTCAGGATCGCAGGGCCCGCCGCCACGATCAGCACGGTGGGCAAAATGAACAACATCATGGGCAAGGTCATCTTGACCGAGAGCTTTGCCGCTGCCTCTTCCAGCCGCATCATGCGGGCCGTGCGCTCGGTCTTGGCCAGGATGCGCAGCGCCTGCGTGATGGCCGTGCCATACTGGCGCGCCTGCAAGAAGGTATTGACCAGGGTACGCATGCCGTCAGTGCCGCAGCGCTCCGCCAGCCCCCCCAGCACCCGTTCGATATCGCTGCTGAGCTTGAGTTCGCTGGACGTCAGCTTCAGTTCGTCAGCCAGCTCCGGCGCCACCAACTCCATTTCGTCCGCCACGCGCTCCAGCGCCGCGTTCAGCGCCAGCCCCGCATTGGTGCAGATCACCAGCAGATCCAGCGCATCGGGCAGACTCAGGCGGATGGCATCCTGACGCCGCCGCACCAGCCGATCGAGGATGAAGCGCGGCAGCAGGCTGCCAACATAAGCCGCCGTCACCATGGCGGCGATCCAGGCCATGGCGCCCCGCTGATCCAGCCAGCTCGCGCCCAGCCAGGCGGTCAGCCCCACGCACAGCACGATGGAGAGCAGCGTACATCCGCCCAATACGTACAGGGCCTGCGAAGACCGGTACCCCGCC
>DATNAI010000238.1:0-5805 GCA_035572875.1 Castellaniella sp.
GCATGCTGGCTATCAAGGGCAGTGGCAAGCTCGTCAGCAACGAACGTATTGCCGTGATGGCCGCCATCCAGATCGCCAATGAGCTGCTCACCATGCGCGCGCCCGACGGCCCCCTGAGCCATATTGCCCTGGGGGATTTCAAGGGTAAAATCGATGTCATGAACGGCATGCTGGACACTGTGTTGGGCGCTGCCGAATAGAACATTCCGGGCGCCTTGCGGTGTCCGGCCCGGTAAGTCCCTGCCGTGTTCGTGACCTGGCCATACATTCCTTGAACCAATGCTAAAGGCATAGGTTGCCGGATTGCCTGGTAGGAGTGCTACCTTAACTGGATAGCCCGAAGCCTCGCTGATGGCGACCACCGTGAACCTCAGGTTCCGGGATGCCGGCCTCGACGGCACAGGTGGGGCATGCTTGGAAGGCCCGTCGTGTTGATCGACGGGCCTTCGTTTTTCGGAGGCCTGCCGCAGGCAATGCGGCGGTCACGACCCCGGCCCCATTGGCGGGCAGCATTCACGTCGCCGGAGGCATCATGCAGGCAAACGCATCTTTCAGACATTTCTGGCTTGTGTCCCTCATGGGCCTGGCACTGCTGGCGGGGCCGGCTCGCGGTGCCGACGTCTCCGACGGTCCGGAACCGCGGGCAACGCTGACGGCGCAGGCCACTTCCGAGGTCGCTCAGGACCAGGTGACGATCACGTTGGCCGCTGAAGTCTCCGGCGCATCCCAGGAAAAGGTGTCGCAGGCCCTGAACCAGCGCTTGCAGGATGCGCGCAAGCAGGCCGGCAGCCCCGCCGGTGTCACCCTGCAAAGTGGCGCGTACCGGATCTGGGCCATGAACGACCGCGATGGCAAGCTCTCGGAATGGCGCGGCCGTGCGGAGATGCTGCTGCGGTCTCGCGACTTTGCCGCGGCCTCCAGCCTGGCGGCGGATCTGAGCAATCGCATGCCGGTTGCGGGGTTGTCGTTCTCGGTTTCGGACGAGCGCCGTTCGGCAGAGGAGGAGAAGCTGCTGAGCCAGGCGGTAACCGCTTTCGGGACACGCGCGCAGGCCCTCACGCATGCCTTGGGTTTCGACCATTACCGCCTGAAGTCGGTGGATCTGGGGGATTCGGCGATGATCCCAGAATCGCCCGAGCCGCGCATGATGCGTGCGATGGCCGCCGATTCGGCGCCCGTCCCGCTCGAAGGCGGTCGCGAGCGTGTCACCGTGTCGGTTCGAGGCGTGATCTTTTTGCAGCCCAAATGAAGAGTGCCGCGCCGATGATGACCATGGGGATCGACAGGAGCTGCCCCATGGACATGCCTCCGATCAGCAACCCCAGGAAGACGTCAGGTTCGCGGGTGAATTCGACCAGGAATCGAAAAATCCCGTATCCCATCAGGAAGACCGCGCTGATTTGGCCGACGGGGCGCGGCTTGCGGGCGAACCACCAGATGATTCCGAAGAGCGCGAATCCTTCCAGCCCCATTTCGTAGAGTTGGGAGGGGTGGCGCGGGATGCCGTCCTGCGATCCGGGAAAGATCATGCCCCAGGGCAGATCCGTGGGGCGTCCCCACAGCTCGCCGTTGATGAAGTTGCCGAGGCGGCCCGTCGCCAGGCCCAGCGGGATGAGCGGAGCGATGAAGTCGCCGATCTCCAGCAGTGTGCGTCCCCGGCGGTGAGCGAAGAGCAACATGGCCAGCACCACGCCGATCAGGCCTCCGTGAAAGGACATGCCCCCTTCCCAGACCTGGAAGATCGCCAGCGGGTGAGCCAGGTAATCCTCGGGCTTGTAGAACAGCACATAACCCAGGCGTCCGCCCAGCACGACCCCCAGAACGCCGTAGAAGATAATGTCTTCCAGGTCATTCAGTGTCAGCCCACATGGGTGATGGCGAATGCGCCACCGCCCCAGCACCCACGCCAGCCCAAAACCGGCCAGATACATCAGGCCGTACCAGTGGATGGCCAGGGGGCCGATCTGCAGGGCGATGGGATCAATGTGGGGATAGGCGAGCATGGGCGAGTGCGGCTGAAAAAGTAATCAAGGATAATACCGTGATCAGGTTTGCGCGAGGACGAACTGTGCAGCATGAAGGTAATGGTGGGCGACATCAGGCCGGATTCCAGCCGGTCCCGAGGCGCTGGGCACAGATCTTGCGCGCGTTGGCCTGGGTGGCGCTCGGCGGTCTGGTGTCGGGGCTGTCGACCGCGCGAGCCTCGGACAGGGCGGCGGCCGGCGCGCCGGTGCTCTCGGTAGCCGAGGGGCAGGCGCTGGCGGCGAAGAGTCGCTGCCTGGGTTGCCACCAAGTGGATAGCCGACGCGTGGGGCCTCCCTTTCGGGCGGTCGCGAAGCGGTTCCGGGGGCAGCCAGAGGCGGCACCTTATTTGGCCCGCGTCATGCGCCAAGGCAGCAGCGGTCAGTGGGGCGCCATTCCGATGCCGGCACAGACGCAGCTTTCGCCGGGGGACGCACTGGCTCTCGCGCAGTGGATTCTGTCGCTGGGGCAGCGCTGAGGCACGGCGAATCTCTTGACGTCGGGCCGGCGGGCGGTCGCGCCCGCAGTATGATTTTGCAACTGGCTTCGCGGCCACGATCGGGTACCGGGCGGGCCGTGCGGGGCACTGGATGGGTGTGATGGAGCAAGCCATTTTTGGCGGGGGTTGTTTCTGGTGCATGGAGCCCGTCTTTCGGGCGCTTCCCGGAGTCGAGACTGTCCAGGCCGGCTATTGTGGCGGGCACTTGGCGGCGCCCACGTATGAGCAGGTCTGCCGTCAGGACACTGGGCACGTGGAATGTGTGCGTATTGGTTTTGACGCCGGGCTGGTGTCGTACCGTACGTTGTGCGACGTTTTTTTTGGCACCCATGATCCCACCACCCTGGACCGCCAGGGGCACGACGTGGGGCCGCAGTATGCGTCGGTCATCTTTTATTTGGGCGAGGACCAGCACATCCGTGCCATGGACGCGCGGCGCGCTGCCCAGGCGGCTTTCGAGGCGCCCATCTGTACCCGGATCGAGCCGGCCGGCATTTTTTGGCCAGCGGAGGCCTACCACCAGGAATACTACCGGCACAATCCCGATCAGGGATACTGCCAGTTCGTCATCGCACCCAAAATGGCCAAGTTCCGCAAGCGTTTCGCGGCATTGCTGCGCGACGCCGGATAGCGTCTGAACGGCCGAGCGTCGCTCGGATCGATCTTTTGTTCGAAGCGGGGTGGCTTGGGGGGTACGCGCCGGAAGTTGAGGGGCTCAGTCCGTTTCGAGCCGTCTGCCCCAGCGCGTTCCCGGGCGGGTAAGCGCGGCCATGCCGGCCAGGATCGCCAGGGTCATCAGAACGCGGCCCAGCAGGATCACCCAAAGGCTTGCGCCCAACGCCACGATCAACAGCGTGTCCTCGATCAGCGCGTGGCACAGCGACAGCCAGGACAGGGCAAGCAGACGGGTTCTTCGGCTGTACTTCTCGCGCTCCGCCGCGTCGATGATGAGAGCGCCGCCGTAGGCAAGGCCCAGCAGAACCCCGACCGTGGTCAGTGGCGCGGCGCGTTCCTCCAGCCCCGACAGCTTGAGCACAGGCGTGAGCAGCCGCGTGATGACCGGTGTGATCTTCAGCCGTTCCAGCACGTCCAGCAGCACGACCAGGGCGATGATGATCAGCAGGATCAGCAGCATGGATTCGCCTGTGGACCAGAGCCAGCTTGCCAAGGTCTGAGGTCCCTGGCTCAATGAGGTGTCCTGCCGCATCCAGTTCAGCGATACTGGCGTCTGCATCCAGTCCATCGCTTCGGAGATTCGCGCGACCGTTGTGCCGCCCACCAGGGCGGCGGCCAACCGCAGTCCACCCGTGATCAGTGCACTGGCGCCTGCGCGCCTCGCGATGGATTGCTCCGTCGGCATATTGTGGGCGAACAGCATCATGAGCCCCAGCGCGCTGACCTGCGCCACCGTCATCTGCATGCCGTCCGCGAGGGCGGCCATGGACGCCATGCCGCCGTAGATGTTGGTGATGGCTGTCGTGACCCATATGATCCCCGCTTCCGGAGGCAGCCCCACCAGGGAGAGGGCCGGGGCCAGCGCTTCGCCGGCCGCCTGTACCCAGCCCAGCCGCTCAGCCACATAGACGACCGCCATCACGGGCAGCATGATGCGCGCGACCGTCAGGAACATATGGATGCTGCGTTGGCGGATGGTCTGGAGGTAGACAAACATGAAGGGACGAGCGCGGGGCCACAGGGTGAAGAGGCATTGTAGGCGGAGGCACACCCTCGACATTCTAGGGAAAACGGCAGGACGTCGAAGGGCGAACATGCAGTACCATTCCCGTGATGGCGCTATTGAGTCGTCAGCAAATGGCGGGAGACGATATGATGCCCACTGAGAGCCTGGATCAGACGGATTGCCTGATCCTGATGCATTTGCAGCGGGATGGCCGGATCAGCAATCAGGACCTGGCCCAAAAGGTCGCGCTGTCGCCCAGCCCCTGCTTGCGCCGGGTCCGGCGCCTCGAGGACCAGGGCTACATCCGGCGCTACGTGGCGCTGGTGGATCCAGAAAAGCTGGGCTTGGATCTGCTGGCTTACGTCTTTGTCCGCTTGGACAAGTCACACCGGCCGGAACACGGGTCGATCCCCGACTTTGCCCGCGATGTCCAGGAATGGCCAGAAGTCGCCCAGTGCTATGCCATGTCCGGGGAAATGGACTATCTGCTCAGAGTACAGGTCCGGGATCTGCCGGCGTTCTCCCACTTCGCGATGGACACGCTCATGCGCCACCCGGCCGTGGTGGATATCCGCAGCAGTTTCGCGCTCCAATCCATCAAGGAAACAACCGAACTGCCCACGCTCGCCGGCCCCGCTTGCGCGGGCTGAAACAAGCGTGCTATAGTTCGGTCTCTTCGCGGCACGGCCGCCCGGGTTAACCCGGACGACACAGGCGCAAGTCATTGATCTGCAGGCATTTTTGCCCGATCGACGATGGCGCCGCGGCGGGGAGCGCGGCGCGAGCCGCGCCGGTTTTCGGGTTTGACCTTGGGACGCGTTTCGTGTTTTAATCTCGGGCTCGACGGCAAGGTTTGAAGGTCTGGTTTTTCGGGTCTTTGGGCGCTTTCCGGGTGGTAGTGGGCAGGGCGTGGGGTGTTGGTTTTTCCACGGTTTGCCGCCCCGGTGGCACTTGACAGGATCGGTTAAGTCCTTCATAATCTCGCTTCTCTGCTTGACCGCAGAATCGTTCTTTAACAACTTAACAGCCGATAAGTGTGGGCGCTTGACCGACCCTGGACCTGGTCACAGGCACAGCAAAGCAAGTGCTCACGCATACAGAAATGAAGAAGTAAGGTTGAGTTATCAATCTTTGTCTTTTTCTTTTTGAGTGATGCATAGCGAACGTATGACCCGTTCTACTTCGGTAGATGGGAAGTACACAAAACAGAGATTGAACTGAAGAGTTTGATCCTGGCTCAGATTGAACGCTAGCGGGATGCTTTACACATGCAAGTCGAACGGCAGCGCAGGGAGCTTGCTCCCGGGCGGCGAGTGGCGAACGGGTGAGTAATGTATCGGAACGTGCCCAGTAGCGGGGGATAACTACGCGAAAGCGTGGCTAATACCGCATACGCCCTACGGGGGAAAGGGGGGGATCGCAAGACCTCTCACTATTGGAGCGGCCGATATCGGATTAGCTGGTTGGTGGGGTAAAGGCCTACCAAGGCGACGATCCGTAGCTGGTTTGAGAGGACGACCAGCCACACTGGGACTGAGACACGGCCCAGACTCCTACGGGAGGCAGCAGTGGGGAATTTTGGACAATGGGGGCAACCCTGATC
>DATNAI010000239.1:0-9461 GCA_035572875.1 Castellaniella sp.
AATCACGCGGTGAGATCCTACTCATGGGTGGTATGTCCGGCCGAATATCGGGCCGCCCGACCACACCAGACGTCGTGAAAACCCCGTGTCCGCACACGCAGCGTGTCCAGATCCGTCATGCCGTCATTGAGGATGACGTCATCGGCAGCCGCCAGGCGATTCTCCCGGGATGCTTGAGCGGTCATGATACGCTCAATGGTATCGCGCGTCAGCCCGCTGCGGGCCTGCACGCGGCGGATCTGAGTCTCCGGATCGCAATCGACCACACACACCCGATCCACCCTCGAACGCCAGCGCCCGGACTCCACCAGCAAGGGGACGACGAAGACGCGGTACAGGCCCGTGGCCCGGGCCGCCTCGGCCATGACGGCCTTCTCGATGAGCGGATGAACGATGGATTCCAGATCGCGACGCACCGCCGGATCCCCAAACGCGCGCTCACGCACCCAGCCCCGGTCCATACCGCCGTCCGCACGGACGGCGGCATCCCCGAAGCGGGCGCGGACCCCCGCCATGGCGGCACCGCCGGGCGCCGTGAGCGCGTGGGCGATGCGGTCGGTGTCAATGACGGCCGCGCCCCACTCGCCCAGCCAGTCGGCGACCTGGGATTTGCCGGATCCAATTCCGCCGGTCAGGCCGATGGAAAACATGCGCGCACCCGATCTCAAAACCATGACTGTAACGCAGGCACGCCCGAGATGGCGGGGATGGCTGCAGCGGCAATACAGGGACCGAAGGGTCCACCCGATCTGGAACGACCGCCGCGGCCGAAACAGCGCTGCCAGGCCCAGGCCACCAGCCCCACCACACAGGCCTGCCATAGAACGGACATCGTCGCCGGAACACCCAGCCACGCTGCCAGCGCGGCGAGGCATTTGACGTCCCCGGCGCCAAAGCCATCCTGCCCGCGCAGCCAGCGATAACCACCTGCCGCCGCCGCCAGCCCGGCCCAGACCAATGCCGACGCACTGCTCGCGGCCTCCAGGGGCAGCGGGCCGCACAGCCATCCCGCCACCATGAGCGGCAGGGTGATCGCATCGGGCAGCAAGCCGCTGCGTGCGTCGATCCACCCCAGCGACATCAACGTCAGACACAGTCCCAGAGGCTCCAGCGCAGAGGCGCCCCAAAACGCCGTAGCCGCCCCGGCGCCCCCGCCCCAGAGCGCGGCGCAGACCCTATCGGGCCACGCCAGCCTGCGCCGCCGCCATGCCACCCCGGCCGCACCCCACAAAGTGGCCGCATCGGGTATCGCACCCAGCTCCAGACGTTGGGCATAATGATCGGCCCAGCGCGGCAGACAGGCGCCGCCGTGCGTCAGGACCAGGACCATGGCCCCCCAGGCCAACCAATGAAGGGGGCGGAAATTCCATGCGGCCCAACTCGAAAATTCAGGAATGATGGCGAACATTGGCTCTGCTTCCGCTCCCTGGCCGCGGGCTTCCCGCCTCCGCCCATCGCCAAGCCTTCCCCAAATGCGTAGAATGGCGGCTTCAGAACCCGCAGGTCATCGCCCATGTCGCGCCGCCCCGTTTTTGTCTCGCCCATCCGGCTCGTCGGCCTGAGCCTGCTCGTCCTGTTGGGGGCCTGCACGCAACAAAACCAGCCAGGCTACTACGACACCCCCCGCGAAAACACCGTATCGGACGCGCTGCACCGGGCCCAGGGCGACGCGGGAACCGTGGCACCGTCCCAGCTGCAGCTAGGCTTTGGCGCCCAGAGCCGGAAGCCTGCGAATGGTGCCACCGGGGCTCCGGAAGGCGCGCCTGGCACAACACCTCCGCAGGCCGCAGCTGCCGCCGGCGCACCGGCAGCGGCAGCCGGCCCCCGAAGCGGCATGCCCGAGGCGCTGCGCGAGACCCGCACCTATCTCGGGACCGTCCCCTGTCCCGACAACGGCCTTTGTTCGGCCGCCCGCATGACCCTGACGCTGGCGCCTGATGGCCAATGGCGCGCCCGCAACGCGACGCTGACCGGAAACGGCCCCACGCAGACCGTGATGGGCTGCTGGTTTCTGGCCGGCACGGAGCCTGCCCGCATCGTCCTGCAATCCGGCGACCAGTCGTACGCCACGCTCGAGCTCATCCAGTCGAACGTGCTGAAACTGACCCGCCTGAACGGGCAGGCGCCGCTGCTGGAATCACGGCTGACGCGCCAGGCGGACATTGATCCCATCGACGAACTGGCGTCGAAACCCGCCCAAGCCTGCCCGGCTCATTGATCGCGATCGGCGCCTCTGGCGCCACGGGTCGCGGATCAGCCACCCCCGTACCCGACGCCGCAGCGGCCAGGCGGCCGCCCAGGCAACGCTGGGTGAGCTGTACGGCATTTCGCACCCGCATTTTCATGAAGATCCGTGCGCGATGGGCTTCTATCGTGCGCTGGGAAATGCCGAGTTCGGCTGCGATGATCTTGTTGGGTGTGCCGCGCGTGATATAGGCCGCGATTTCGCGTTCCCGTCCGGTCAGTGTGTCCAGCAGGAAATTCGCCGTCGCCTCGTGAGCGGATGTTTGCCGCAATTCAGCCATGATGGTCCCCTTTTGGAGTTGTTCTTGGGGGCATTCTGGCACGACGTCACCAGGCCCATAACTGCCAGTTCTAACAGGTCCCATCCGTCTGCGGAAATGCCGCGGGAAGGGTCGGGCGAGGCTTCCTGTCAGGCGTCCGGTCCGAGCCGGAACTCCAGATTGTCGATGAGACGGGTGGTCCCCAGCCGGGCCGCCGTGAGCACCACAAGCGGTTCGCCCGCACGGATCTCGGCGATGGTCGGAGTCAGCAGGTCGCGCTGGCGGCGCAACGCCACATAATCCGGGTCCCAGCCCCGATCCCGAAGCGTCTGCATGGCCTGTGCGCCGACACGCGCGGCATCGCACTCGCCAGACCGGACCTGGTCCCGCACCCGCTGCAACAAGCCGTACAGATTGGGCGCCTCGGCCCGTTCGGACGGGTCCAGATATCGGTTACGCGACGACAGCGCCAGACCGTCCGTGTCGCGCACCGTTTCATGGGCGATGATCTCGACGGGAAGTTGGAACTGCCGGCACATGGCGCGCACGACCATGAGCTGCTGATAGTCCTTCTTGCCAAAAACGGCCACCTGCGGCTGGACGCACGAAAACAGCTTCAGCACCACGGTACTGACGCCCGTGAAGAAATCCGGCCGGAACTCGCCTTCCAGGATCTTGCCCAGCGCCTCGCCGGGCTGAATGCGGAAATTCTGGGGCTCGGGGTACATCTCGGATTCATCCGGCGCAAAAAGCACATAGACGTCCCGGGCGTCTTCCAGCTTCGCGATGTCATCGGCCAGGGTCCTGGGATACCGGTCGAAATCCTCGCCCGGGGCGAACTGCAGCCGATTGACGAAGATGCTGGCCACCACCGGGTCGCCGTGCTGGCGCGCCAGCTTCATGAGCGAAAGATGCGCGGCGTGCAGGTTGCCCATGGTCGGCACGAAGGCCACCCGCAGTTGGCCCCGCAACTGGTCACGCAGTTCTTCGATGGTATGAACGACTTTCAAGCGGCATCTCCGGCAATCGGCCCTAGGCCGATTGCGTATAGGTCAGTCTGACGTACAGCGGCGCATAGGCCGCCGCCTGGGTGATTTCCAGCAAGGATTCGCGGGCAAGCTCCAGCAGCGCGAGAAAATGGACGACGATGACCGCGGCCGGGTCGCCCGACGCAATGCGCTCCATGAAAAGCTCCGTGAATTCCATGAACCGGACGCCCGACAGCCGCCGCAGGATATGGCTCATATGGTCGCGCACGGACAGTTGCTCGCGCGTGATTCGATGACTGGCATTGAGCTGGGCACGATGAAGGATCGCCGCCCAGGCATCGCGCAGGTCCTGGGCGCGGACCTCGGGCAGCGCCTGCTCCAGTGAAACTTCAGCCTGCGCGCTCGCCAGGAAAAAATCCCGGCCCACGCGCGGCAGCGCGTCCAGGCGCTGGGCCGCGAGCTTCATGCGCTCATATTCCAGCAGCCGACGCACCAGTTCCGCGCGCGGATCCTCGGGCTCCTCGCCCGTATCGGACCGGCGCACCGGCAACAGCATGCGCGACTTGATCTCGATGAGCAGCGCCGCCATGAGCAGGTATTCGCCTGCGAGTTCCAGGTTGGTACGCCGCACCTGCTCCACATACGTCAGATATTGCGCCGTGACCTCGGCCATGGGAATGTCCAGAACGTTGAAATTCTGCTTGCGGATCAGGTACAGCAGCAGGTCCAGCGGCCCTTCGAAGGCCTCTAGGAAGACTTCGAGCGCGTCGGGCGGGATGTACAGATCCTGTGGAATGGAAAACAGCGGCTCCCCGTACAGACGAGCCAGCGCCACGTGGTCCACCACATCGGGCGTGCTGTCCACGGGGGGCTCCATCAGCGCCTCCATCCCGCCGGCCCGGTCGCCTGCGGCCATGTCGCAGAATCAGTCGTGCTGATAATAGACGTAGGGATCCTGCGGGACGCGCGCCGAGCGGAACCCTTCCTGCTGCTCGGCATCGAGTTCCTTGTCCCACAAGCGGAATCGCCCGGCGCGCTGACGCGCTTCGGTGTCAGGATTGTCCGTCTTGTAGTGGTTCAGGAACTGGGTCAGTTCGGATTGGAAGTTGTTTGCCATGATAACGTGCTGTTGCCGATCGCCATGATCGATGCGCCCCAAGTGTACCCCACCCTCCGCCACTAGCGGCTGTCGTGAGACCCCGACACCAGGCTTTCCAACAACATCACCAGTTTGCAATCCGGTCGTATCGCCAGCCGAAAGGTGAACTGGCGGAAGGACAGGCGGCCATCGACGGGATGCTGGAATTCACGCAGCCCCCCTTCCCGGTCCACCACCGCCTGGCGCGTCCAGCACTGCGCAAAGAGCGCGCTGCCGGTCTGTAGTTCGGCGACCAGCTTCTGAATGTCCGGGTCCGAGGCGTGGCCGGCCACGTCGGCACGGAACTCGGCGACGACCCGGCTCGCCCGTTCTTCCCAATCGACCACCAGGCGGCGGGCCGCCGGGTCCAGGAAAATGTAACGCAGGAGATTCGGCCGGCCCCGGCTGGGCCACCCGTCGAAGACGTGCAGCAGTGGCGTGTTCCAGGCGAGCATGTTCCACGCCTGGTCGAGGATGTAGGCCGGGCAGCCGATGTTGTCCACACAATCCGCGAGCCCGTCCGGCAGCGCAATGGCATCCCGCCGATCCGCATCCGGGTCCGCGCACCCGGCCAGACTGAACAGATAGTGGCGTTCCGCGCGCGTCAGCCGCAGCGTTTGCGCGAGACGGACCCATACGTCGGCGGAGACCGTCACCTCGCGCCCCTGCTCGATCCAGGTGTACCAGGTCGTGCTGATGCCGCAGAGCTGCGCGAGTTCTTCGCGGCGCAGCCCCGGCGTACGCCGTCTCGCCCCGGGCGGCAAGCCATGGTCCGCCGGCCCCACGCGCCCCCGGGCGCTGCGCACGAATGCACCCAGGGCCTTGCGCCGCGCAGTGTCTTCGCCTGGCACGCCCAGTCCCCCGTCAGCGCAGGACGCTGGCCAGCGTCCTGCGCACGTCGTCCTCGTCGCGGCCCGTGCGGCGCGCATAATCGGCAACCTGATCCGCGTCGATATTGCCCACGTTGAAATACTTCGACGCCGGATGGCTGAAGTAGAAGCCACAGACGCTCGACGCCGGCATCATGGCAAATCCTTCCGTCAGCTCCATGCCGATCTCTCCGCACTCCAGCAGACGGAACATTTCGCGCTTGACGATGTGTTCGGGGCACGCTGGATAACCAGGCGCCGGACGAATGCCCTGGTATTTCTCGCCGATGATGTCTTCGTTGGACAGGCTCTCATCGGGAACGTAGCCCCACAGATCGCGGCGCACGCGAGCGTGCAGGGTCTCCGCGAAACCTTCGGCCAGACGATCCGCCAGCGCTTTCAGCATGATGACCGAATAGTCATCGCCGTCCTGCTGGAAGCGCTCGATATGCTTTTCGATGCCCAGTCCGCCCGTTACGGCGAACAGGCCAATGTAGTCGGTCACCCCGCTGTCCCTGGGCGCCACGAAATCGGACAGGCACTTGTTGTCCACGCCCTCGCGCTTCTGGGTCTGCTGTCGCACGCCGCGCCAGGTCAGCAGCACTTCGCGGCGCGTCTCATCGCGATAGATCTCGATATCGTCGTCGTTGATGCTGTTGGCCGGATAGAAGGCGACCACGCCGTTGGCCGTCAGCCAACGCCCCTCGACGATCCGCTTCATCATTTCCTGCCCCTCGGCGTAAAGCTTTCGGGCCTGCTCGCCGACCACCGCATCGTCGAGGATCGCCGGGAACTGGGCCATCAGTCCCCACGACTGGAAGAACGGTGTCCAATCCAGGAATTTCAGGATCTCGTGCAGATCATAGTGTTTGAAGACGCGCCGGCCGATGAACTTGGGACGCGGCGGAACATAATGCGCCCAGTCGATGGCGGGCCTGGAAGCGCGCGCCTGCGCAATGGTCAACATGGGCTGGGTCTTGCGGTGGGCGTGGCGTTCCCGCACCTGTTCGTATTCCTGGGCGATGCCCTTCAGGTAAGTATCCACCTGATCGGACATCAGGCTGGTGGCCACCTGGACCGAGCGGCTGGCATCCGGCACGTAGATCACCGGGCCATCATAGTTGGGCGCGATCTTGACCGCGGTGTGCACGCGGCTGGTCGTGGCGCCTCCTACCAAGAGCGGAAGCTTGCGGCTCAGGAAATAGTCGTCGCGCTGCATTTCCGACGCCACGTAGGCCATTTCCTCGAGGCTGGGGGTGATGAGGCCGGACAACCCCACCATATCGGCCCCCACTTCCTTGGCCTTGGCCAGGATCTTGGCGCACGGCACCATGACCCCCATGTTGATCACCTCGAAGTTGTTGCACTGCAGGACCACCGTCACGATGTTCTTGCCGATGTCGTGCACATCGCCCTTCACCGTCGCGATCACGACCTTTCCCTTGGAGCGTATATCGCCGCCCGCCTCGGCCAGCAGCTTCTTTTCTTCCTCGATGAACGGCAGCAGATGGCCCACCGCCTGCTTCATGACGCGCGCCGATTTCACGACCTGCGGCAGGAACATCTTGCCGGACCCGAACAGGTCGCCCACCACATTCATGCCATCCATGAGCGGCCCTTCGATGACCTCGATAGGCCGCCCTCCCCGGGCGAAGATCTCCTGGCGGACCTCTTCGGTGTCCGCCACAATGAAAGTAGTGATGCCATGCACCAGCGAATGCGTCAGGCGCTCCCGCACCGTGCCCTCGCGCCAGGTCAGGTCTTCTTCCTTCCTGGAGCCCGCGCCCCGGATGGTATCGGCCAGTTCCACAAGACGCTCAGTGGGCGTGCGCTCATCCGAGGGACCGGCTCGCCCCACGGGATCGGCACGGTTCAGCACCACGTCCTCGACCAGATCGCGGACGTTGGGATCCAGCTCCGAATACACGCCCAGCTGGCCCGCGTTCACGATCCCCATGGTCAGGCCGTTCCGGACGGCGTAATACAGGAACACCGCATGGATGGCCTCGCGCATGGCCTCATTGCCGCGGAAGGAAAAACTGACGTTGGAAATCCCGCCGGAGACCCGGGCATGCGGGAGGTTCTTCGTGATCCAGCCCGTCGCTTCAATGAAATCCACCCCATACGGGTTGTGCTCGTCGATCCCCGTCGCGATGGCAAAGACATTGGGGTCGAAGATGATGTCCTCCGGAGGAAAGCCGACCTGGTTGACCAGAACGTCGTAGGCTCGCGCGCAGATGGACGTTTTCCGTTCGAGCGTGTCCGCCTGGCCTTGGGTGTCGAAAGCCATGACCACCACGGCCGCCCCGTATTTGCGGCACAGTTTCGCCTGTTCGATGAACGGGCCTTCGCCTTCCTTCATCGAAATGGAGTTGACGATGCATTTGCCTTGCACGCATCGAAGTCCCGCCTCTATGACCGGCCACTTCGAACTGTCGATCATGACCGGGACCCGCGAAATGTCCGGCTCCGAGGCGAGCAGGTTCAGGAAGCGCGGCATCAGCGCCAGCGCGTCCAGCATCCCTTCGTCCATGTTGACGTCGATCACCTGAGCCCCGGCCTCGACCTGCTGGCGCGCCACGGAAAGCGCTTCGTCGAATTTTTCTTCGCGGATGAGGCGCAGGAATTTCTTGCTGCCGGTGACGTTGGTGCGCTCGCCCACATTGATGAACAGCGTCTCACGATCGATATTGAGCGGCTCCAGCCCCGACAACCGGGTCTTCACCGGAATGGTGGGCGGTTCGCGGCGCGGCAGGCCATGGACTTTGCGCGCGATCTCGTGGATATGCTCGGGCGTGGTGCCACAGCAGCCGCCCACTACGTTCACGAGTCCCGCCTGTGCGAACTCCTCCAGCAGCCCGGACGTATCGGCAGGCGTCTCGTCAAAGCCGGTCTCTGCCATGGGATTGGGCAGGCCCGCATTAGGGTACACGCAGACATAGGTGTCGCAGAGCTTGGACAGTTCGGCGACATAAGGCCGCATCAGCGCAGCGCCCAGCGCGCAGTTCAGGCCAATGGCGACCGGACGCGCGTGGCGCACCGAATTCCAGAAGGCCTCGACCGTCTGCCCGGACAGGATGCGTCCGGATGCGTCCGTCACTGTCCCCGAGATGATCACCGGCAGCCGGACATTGCGCTCCTCGAAAATGGATTCGATGGCGAAGATGGCCGCCTTGGCGTTCAGCGTATCGAAAATGGTTTCGATGAGCAGCAGATCCGCGCCCCCATCGATCAGTCCGTTGACCTGCTCCGTATAGGCGACGCGCAATTCCTCGAACGTGATGTTGCGCGCGCCCGGATCGTTGACGTCCGGCGACAGCGATGCGGTCTTGGGCTGCGGTCCGATCGACCCTGCGACGAAACGGGGGTGATCAGGCGTGGAAAGGGCGTCGCAAGCCTCGCGTGCCAGCCGGGCAGCCGCCACGTTCATCTCGTAGGCGATGTCCTGCAACCCGTAATCCGCCTGCGCGACTCGCGTGGCTCCGAACGTATCCGTCTCCACCACATCGGCACCGGCCTGAAGGTAGGCCTGATGGATCTCCCGGATCACATCCGGACGCACCAGCGCCAGCAATTCATTGTTGCCCTTCAGGTCGGAGGGATGGCCGGCAAAGCGCTCCCCCCGGAAGTCCGCCTCGGTCAGCTTGTAGCGCTGGATCATGGTCCCCATGGCGCCATCCAGCACGACGATGCGGCTATCCAGCAGGCGCACGAATTCGGCACCCCGTGTATAGGAGGCGAGAGGATAGGGCAAAGTGGGGTAACTCACGGCGGGATCCGGCGGTATTTGGGGAGAGGGCTATTGTATCGTTGCGACTGGCTTCGCCGCGCCCGGGCGGCGGAGAACGCGCCGCACCCGCCTGGACCGCCCGCGTGGGGATCCCGGGAGGCACGCGGCGGCTGCATGATATAGTTTGCTACGGATCAGGTATGCCCGCCAGTCCGCACCACGCTGGGCGGC
>DATNAI010000240.1:0-2207 GCA_035572875.1 Castellaniella sp.
GGCCTTTCTCCAGGACGATCAGCGGCTGGATATGGCGCTGCTCAGCGTGGATCCCGCCCAACTGCCGGCGGTGCTGGCGGCGGTGCGCGTCCACCGCCCCAGGGCTTTGGTGCTGTTGCCCCATGCGGCGGCGGCGGCCGATCCGCAGGCGACCCGGGAGGCCTGCCAGGCCTGGGGGCGGGCCAATGATTGCCTCGTGCTGGGGCCGGGCGCGCTGGGCATTCAGCGGCCGCACCTGGGTCTGAATCTGGGGCTGGATGAACGTGCCGCGCCGGTGGGGCGCGTCGCGCTGGTTGCCCAGTCTCGCATGATCGCTGCGGCGGTGCTGGATTGGGCAGGCGACATTCAACTGGGTTTCTCGGCGGTCGTGTCGGCCGGCGACGCGGAAGGTGTCACCGTGGCCGAGATCCTCGAGTATCTCTCCATGGACCCGCGCACCGACAGCATTGTGCTGTATCTGGAGGCGGCCGATTCTTCGCGGCACTTCACGAGCGCGCTGATGGCGGCCGCCAGCGTCAAGCCGGTGATCGTGCTGAAGGCCAATAAGCCGGGAGCCGATGAGGATCGGGCCGGCGACCGGGTGTTCAATGCGCTGCTGCGGCGCACGGGCGCGGTCCGGATCCGGTTCTTCGTGCAGCTTTTTTCGGCCCTGAAGGTGCTGGTCCATGCGAAGCGCCAGCGGGGACGCCGAGTGGCCATCTTCTCCAATGGCCATGGCGCGGCCCATCTGGCGCTCGATGTCATGGGCAAGAACGGACCGCTGCTCCGGGCGGATCTTGCCGGCCAGACACAGCGCGAACTGGAGGCACTGCTGGAGCCGGGCGCCAGCGTGGCCAATCCCGTCGTCAGCCACACGCCGCTGGAGCCGGCTCGCCTGCGGCAGGCGCTCGGGCTCATCGAAGGTGATGCCAATGTGGACGACGTGCTGGTGCTGCTCGCGCCGGATGCGCTCACCGACATGGCGCAGGCCAGCGATGTGCTGGCGAGCTTTTCGGAATCGGCCAGCAAGCCCATCGTTTCCTGCTTCCTGGGTGATGCCGCCATGCGTCCGCTGCGCCATCGCCTGGACGCCGTGGGGCTTCCGGCGTTTCGTACGCCGGAATCGGCCACCAACGCGCTGGGCATCCTGGCGACGTATCACTACAACCAGACGCTGGCGCAGCAGGCCCTACCCCCCGAGATGCTCAATCGCGCGCCCCGCCTGGACGAGGCGCGCACCCTGGTGTCCGATGCCATCATGTCGGGGCGCTCCACACTGGACCGCGCAGCGAGCCGTTGGCTCCTGGACTGCTTCCATGTGCCCATCGTGCTGGGCGACTCGCCGGTGCCCGACTCGGCCCGCGAGGGCATTCCCATGGCGATCCACGTTCGTCAGGACGAACATTTCGGGCCTTACCTTCAGTTCGGCCCGGGCGGCACCTATGCGCAGCTCGTGGCGCCCAATCGTGAAATCGAGTTGCCGCCGCTGAATACCTATCTGGCGCGCCAGCTCATCCAGCGCGGCCCCTTCTGGTCGCGGGTACTGGAGCGTGACTTGAGTCCGGCGGTGTTCGAGCATCTGCGTGACACCCTGGAGCGGCTCTCGGAGATCATCAGTGAATTGCCCGGGGTGAGAACACTCACCATCGACCCGCTATGGAGGGACGACACCAGTCTGTTCGCGCGCGACGTTCGGATTACCCTCGATCCGGATTACGACGGTGAACGTCCCGAGAATCGCGCTTACCGCCATATGGCGATCCACCCCTATCCGCGGCGGCTGGTTCGCCCCATGGTCACCACCGACCAGCAGGAATGGCTGTTGCGTCCCATTCGTCCCGAAGATGCCTCGCTGCTGCAGGAGTTCATCCGGGGTCTGTCCGATGAATCCCGCTACATGCGATTCGTCTCCATGCTCCGCGAGCTCACGCCGCGCATGCTGGCGCGATACACGCGCATCGATTACGACCGCGAGGTGGCGCTGGTGGCCACCGCCCAGGTTTCAAATCCCCAGAACCGCGGCCTTTTGCGCGAGCGCATCGTCGGTTTCGCTCACTGTCTGCGCAATGCCGATGGCTGTGGGGCCGAGTACGCCCTGGTGATTGCCGACGATTGGCAGCGGCGCGGCCTGGGTGCCCAGTTGATGCGCAGTCTGATCGAGGACACGCGGCACCAGCGGCTCGCTTATCTAGAGGGCGTCGTGCTGGCTTCCAACCGTCCCATGCTCG
>DATNAI010000241.1:0-5756 GCA_035572875.1 Castellaniella sp.
ATCTGTCGGGCCCGGAGAATCCGTGGCAACCGCCTGAGCGGGGGTACCGCCACCTGTCGCAGGTCGTCGCCTGGAATCGTGCCGTCCATGCCGCCGTCCACGCTCAGTTGCAAGCCGGCCACCTGCCATTGACGCTTGGCGGCGATCATTGCCTGGGCGTGGGGTCGGTGAGTGCTGTGGCACGCCATTGCCGAAGCCGGAAACAGCCGCTGCGGGTGTTCTGGCTGGACGCGCATACCGATTTCAATACCGATGTGCTTACGCCCAGCGGCAATCTGCACGGCATGCCCGTCGCCTGTCTGTGCGGATTCGGCCCGCGCCCGCTGGTCGAATTGGGCGGGCGCGGCGCGGCATTGCAACCCGCGGAGTTGCGCATGGTGGGCGTGCGCAGCGTGGACGCGGGCGAGCGCGAGTTTGTCGGTGCGCAGGGGCTGGACGTATACGACATGCGCGTGATCGATGAGTGGGGCATGCGCGCCGTCATGGAGTCGGCGCTGGCGGGCTTGCCCGCCGATGCCCACGTGCATGTGAGCTTCGATGTGGATTTCCTGGATCCCGATTTTGCGCCTGGCGTAGGCACGGCCGTGCGCGGGGGCCCCACGTGGCGCGAGGCGCAATTGTGCATGGAGATGCTGGCCGATACCGGACGGGTGGGGTCCGTTGATGTCGTGGAACTCAATCCTGCCCTGGACGTGCGCAATCAGACCGCTGAGGTGGCCGTGGAACTGGTCGAGAGCCTGTTTGGCAAGCGGACGCTGATGGGCCGGCGGTCCTTGACGTTCGTCGCTCCTGCGCGTCCGGACGTGCCTTCCCCGGCTTCCGGGGCCACTTGAACGCCACGGCGGGAGGGCGCGGGCTTTGGCCGGCGCGTAGCGCCTTTCAGTGGCCTGCGGACAATTTCCGCATCAACCGTCGCCCTCCGCCCACCCAGGTCTTCCACGCCAGCCAGAACTTGCGAATGGGTGTGAGGGCGATGCGCTGGTCCAGAACATGCCAGCCGTCGCGCTGCAGCTCATGCAGCAGTGCCCAGTGGATGGCTGCCAGCATCAGGTTGGGGCGCTGGGCGCGGCGGTCCGCCTCGGGCAACGCCCGCATGGCCTCTCCGAAGAGTGCGCGTGTCCGCACCGCCTGCTCGTCCATCAGCGCCTGGAACTGCGTCGAGTGGTGGCCGTCCAGGACGTCGTCCACGGTGACACCATGGCGCTCCATTTCGTCGGCGGGCAGATAGATTCTTCCGCGGCGCGCATCTTCTCCGACATCAGCCAGGAGCGTGGTCATCTGCAGCGCCAGCCCCAGACTCTCGGCAAACGTCCGGGTCTGGGGCGAGGTCTGGCCCAGGATTCCGGCCGTGAGGCCATTGACCCGAGCTGCCGCCAGCCAGCAGTATTGCTGCAATGCGGCCCAGTCGGGGTAGCGGAACCGGTCGAGATTCATCTCCGACGCCTCGATGACGGCATGCAGGGGCTCCGCCTGCAGCCCGTAGGCCAGTGCGTGCTGCGCCAGCGCGATGGCGACCGGATGGTCCGCTTGGCCAGAGAAGATTGCTTCCACCTGCCCGCGCCACCAGGCCAGCTTCATGCGTGCGACCGAAGCTTCGGAAGTCTGCTCCACGATATCTTCCGCTTCCTGGCGAAAGGCGTGCAGCGCCGTGAGCGCCTGTCGCTTGTCGGGCGGCAAGAACAGCAGGGCGTAGTGGAGGCTGGTGCCGCTTTGTGCGGCCTTGCGCTGGCAATACTCGTCGGGGCTCATGATGCAGGTTGTAGCGCGATCGCTGTAATGGGCAGGCAGTATACTGAGCCCGGCTTGCAGAAGAGGCTTGTGCCATTCTAGCTTTTGGGGGATTCCATGCCGCGCCCGATCCTGGCGACCATCGACACTGAAGCCTTGTCCCACAACCTTCGCATCGTGGCCGGCCGCCTGGCGCGGGGTACCGTCGATTCTCCCGGGATCTGGGCTGTGATCAAGGCTCGCGGCTACGGCCACGGGCTTCTGGCGGCGATGCACGGCTTCGCGCAGGCCGACGGCCTGGCCATGCTCGACCTGGACGAAGCCGTGCGCTGTCGAGAAGCGGGTTGGGCGGGGCCTTTGCTGTTGCTTGAAGGATTTTTTGAGCCGTCCGATCTCGACATCCTGGGCCGCTACCGCATTGCGACGACGCTGCATTGCGACGAGCAACTGACCATGCTGGAAACCTCCCGGATGCCTCATGCGCTGGATGCGTTCGTGAAGCTGAACAGCGGCATGCACCGGCTGGGGTTTCAGCCGGGGGAGTTTCGTACCGCGTTTGCGCGCGCGCAAGCTTTGCAGTCGGCGGGAATCCTGAATGATGTCGGCAAGATGACGCACTTCGCACGGGCCGACGACGACCCGGCCTTTACGCGGGAGCAGATGGCGCGGTTTCACGCCACCACGGAGGGCCTTCCCGGCGCCGTGAGCGTCTGCAACTCGGCCGCGACATTGACGCCGGGTTTCGCGGCGAGCGTCGTGAGCGACCGTGTGGGTGGTACTCAATGGGTGCGGCCGGGCATCTGCCTGTATGGGTCCTCACCGTTTGCCCACCAGCCAGCCGACTCGTTCGGTTTGCGGCCAGCCATGACGCTTTCGGCGCGGTTGATCCATACCCATGTTTTGCCGGCGGGCGAAGCCATCGGCTATGGTCAGACCTTCCGGGCTGATCGCGCCATGCGTGTGGGCGTCGTTGCCTGCGGGTATGCCGACGGCTATCCGAGGCATGCGGGGACCGGTACGCCGATCACGGTGGCCGGTGTGCGCACGCGACTGCTGGGGCGTGTCTCGATGGACATGCTGGGCGTGGATCTGGAGCCGGTGCCGCAGGCGCATGTGGGGTCCGACGTGGTGCTGTGGGGCGCTGGCGGCCCTTCGGTGGACGAGGTGGCGTTATCCTGCGGCACCATTGGGTATGAGTTGCTGACGGCTATTACGCCACGTGTGCCGCGCCGCGTTTTGCAAGCTTCATCTTCCGGGGATCCGCTATGAAAAACAGTTGTGTGCTTGTGACGGGGGCGACCAAAGGCATTGGTTGGGCCATCAGTCAGCGGTTGGCCGATCAGGGTTGCCATGTGGTGGGGATGGCGCGCAATACGGCCGACATCGATTTTCCGGGCTACCTGTATGGCTGCGATCTGGCCAATGCCGGCGAGACCGAGGAATTGTTGCGGGTAATCCGCGAAAAGTACCCTGTGGATGCCGTCGTGAATTGTGTGGGGCCGGTGATGGCGGAGGCTCTGGGCGAAGTCGATCTGGCTTCGCTGTATCAGGCGTTCGACCTGAACGTGCGGGTGGCGGTACAGGCCGTTCAAGCCTTCGTGCCCGGCATGAAGGCGCGCAAGGCGGGCCGCATCGTGAACATTTGCGGCCGCGCGGTGTATGGCTCGGCGGGGCATACGAGCTATTCGGCGGCCAAAAGCGCTCTGCTGGGCTGTACTCGCACCTGGGCGTTGGAACTTGCGCCCTTCGGCGTCACGGTCAATGCCGTATCGCCCGGCCCTGTGGAAACGGGGCTGTTCCGCTCTGAATATCCGGTGGGCAGCGACGCTGAAAAGTCGGTTCTGTCCACCATCCCCATGGGGCGCCTGGGCCAGGCCGCCGAAGTTGCCGCCGCCGTGGTGTTTCTGCTGGGCGACGAGGCATCGTATATCACGGGCCAGGAGCTGGGTGTGGACGGCGGTGGCAGCCTGGCGGGCCGCTGATGGCCAAGGCGAAGACGTTATTTCTCTGTACCGAGTGCGGCGCGGCCTCGGCCAAATGGGAGGGCCGCTGCCCCCATTGCGGGGCCTGGAACACACTGCAGGAGACGCGCGAGTCGGCGGCACCCGCTCACCGGTTCGCGCCCCTCGCGGGCAGTACGCCCGTGCGGCGGCTGTCGGAGATCGAGGCCCATGAACAGATCCGCAATCCCAGCGGCATCGAGGAATTCGACCGCGTGCTGGGCGGGGGCCTGGTGGCCGGAGCCGTAGTGCTTATCGGCGGGGATCCGGGGATCGGCAAGTCCACCTTGCTGCTCCAGGCTCTCGCCAGCCTGTCGCAGCGCGGCCCCGTGCTCTATGTGACAGGCGAAGAATCGGCCGAACAGGTGGCCCTGCGTGCTCAGCGGTTGGGTGTCTCGGGAGACGGTGTCGATCTGCTGGCTGAAATCCGGTTGGAGCAGATCGTGCAGGCGCTCACCGATCGTCAGCCCAGCGTGGCCGTGATCGATTCGATTCAGACCTTGTATTCCGGCGAACTGACGGCTGCCCCCGGCTCGGTTTCCCAGGTGCGCGAATGTGCCGCCCAACTCACCCGCATTGCCAAGCAGACCGGCATCTCGCTCATCATCATCGGCCACGTGACCAAGGACGGCGCGCTGGCGGGCCCGCGCGTGCTGGAACACATCGTGGACACCGTGCTGTACTTCGAGGGCGATACGCACACGTCCTTCCGGCTGGTACGGGCAGTCAAGAACCGCTTCGGCGCGGTCAACGAATTGGGCGTGTTTGCCATGACCGATCGCGGGCTGCGCGGCGTCAGCAACCCTTCCGCGTTGTTTCTGGCGGGGCACTCGCGCGAGGTGGCGGGCTCCTGCGTGATGGCGACGCAGGAAGGCACGCGGCCGCTTATGGTCGAGGTTCAGGCCTTGGTGGACACGGCTCACGTCCCCAATCCGCGCCGGCTGTCGGTGGGGCTGGAAAGCAGCCGCCTGGCCATGCTGCTGGCGGTGCTGCACCGCCATGCCGGAATTGCGACCTTCGACCAGGACGTGTTCGTGAACGCTGTGGGGGGCGTGCGCATCATGGAGCCTGCTGCGGATCTCGCCGTCGCGCTAGCGATGATTTCGTCCATGCGGGACCGACCGTTGCCTCCCCGTCTGTTCGCCTTCGGCGAAATCGGTCTGGCGGGTGAAATCCGCCCCGCGCCGCGCGGGCAGGAACGCCTGCGCGAAGCCGCCAAGCTGGGGTTCGAGCGCGCGATCATTCCCCGCGCCAATGCGCCCCGGCAACCCATGGACGGGCTGCAGGTCCACGCTGTGGATCGGGTAGAGGACATTCTTGCCGTGCTGGACGACGGAACCTGAGATGGTGGCCAGCCTGTGGTTCGTTTCGGCTTGCCTCGCCGTGGGCGGCGCGATCGGCTTTTCAGGCGGCGTCGTAGGGATTGGCGGCGGCCTGATCGCGATTCCGTTGCTGGGCCTGGTACTGGGCTATCCTCAGCAGGCGGCCCAGGGCACGGCGCTCGTGATGGTATTGCCGGCGGTGCTGCTCACGGTACGCAAATATCATCAGCGCTCGCCCATCGACTGGCGGTCGGCGGCAGCGGGGGCGGCCGGCTCCGTTTTCTTCACTTGGGTGGGGGCAAAGATCGCACTGGGCCTGGATCCATGGTTGTTGCGCCGCGTCTATGCCGGTTTCGTGTTTCTCATTGCACTCTTCTATTTCCGTGAGAGCCTGGGCCGGCGCGCGCGCTCCGCGCCGACCGGAGGCTACCGCGAAGTCTCCCAGACGCACCGGGGCTGGTATTTCCTGATCGGCATCCTGGCGGGGCTGACCGGGGGGATCTTCGGCGTGGGAGGCTCGGTGCTTTCCGTACCGTTCCTGACGACGTGCTTTCGCCTGCGCCAGACCTCGGCACAGGCCCTGGCGCTGACCATGATCGTGCCGGGTACGGTGGTCGCGCTGGCGACCTATGCGGCGCATGGCCAGGCGCACGGCCTGGTCGGCATTCCGCTGGCCATCGGCAGCCTGCTGTGCGTGCCCTACGGC
>DATNAI010000242.1:0-15324 GCA_035572875.1 Castellaniella sp.
GACTGTCGGGCTGGCCGCCACCACCGTTTCGGCGCTGGGGCTGCCATTGGTCAAGCGGATCCGGGAGCGCTACCCGCGCATTCTGCTCAACGTCGTCGAAGGGATGAGTGGCCACCTCGGGCAAATGATGCGCATGGGGCAGCTCGATATTGCCATCCTGTTCAAGGCCAACGTCGCGCCCGACCTGACCGCCGTCCCCATCCTCGAGGAAGAGCTGTTCGTGCTGCTGCCCAAAGCGAGCCCTCTGGTGCCGCCGGACCAGAAAGAAATCACGCTGGCCGAAGCCGCCAGCCTGCCGCTCATTCTTCCCACCGGCAAGCATGGCCTGCGCCAGCGCATCGAAAGCGAACTCGAAGCGCGCAGCCTGAATTCGCGCATCGTGGCCGAGATCGATTCGCTGTCGCTGCTCATGAACTGCGTCTATGGTGGCATGGGCGCCACCATCAAACCGATCTCGGCGCTCGTCCTGGAAGGCGAACGGGGCAAGGAATGGCGGGCGCTGTCCATTTCAGACGCGCGCATCAATCGACGCAACTACCTCTACACGATTTCACACGAAATGCTGTCGCCGGCGACGGCCCTGATCGCCTCCGAAATCAAGAACACGATCCGCTGGCTATCCAAGACGCGGAAGTGGCCGACCATCAAGCTCCTGTACTGAGGTCTTGCCGCGGCGCCCGGGACCCGTTCCTCTGTTTCGCTTATACCCTTCCTTAAAAAACAGTATTTTTCTTTCGACGACCAGCTCCTTATCCTGTCCTTATCCACTCATCGAACAAGGCGGACTTCAATGGAAGCACAGGTCGCTCACCACCTTGAGACAGGTTGCAGCCTGCTCATCGCAGGCAAATGGACGCAGGGGTCCGCGGCGCCCTTCAAGGTGCTGAACAAATTCGATCAACAGGTGCTCGCTGAAATTGCGACGCCGACGGCCACGGAGATCCACGCGGCCGTGCAGGCGGCCGTGCAAGCCTTCCACGACAATCGGACGCTCAGCCCGCGCGACCGGGGCCAATTCCTGGACGACGCGGCCTCGGTGCTGGAGGCCCGCACCGAGCGCCTGCAGCACATCATCTGCGCCGAAACGGGGTTCACGCTCAGCGACGCCGCCGGGGAAATCCGGCGTACCGTCCAGACGATGCGGCTGTCCGCCGAGGAAGCACGGCGCTTCGTGGGAACGCTGATACCCGTGGAAGGAACAGCGGGCCAGGCGGGTCGGATGTGCTGGACGCAGCGCGTGCCCTTGGGCGTCGTGGCCGCCATCACGCCCTTCAACGCGCCCCTGAACACCGTGGTGCATAAAGTCGCGCCCGCGCTGGCGGCCGGCAACGCCATCATCCTGAAGCCGTCGCCCCACACCCCGCTGATTGCGTGTGAACTGGCGGACGCCCTGATCGAAGCCGGAACTCCGCCGGGGCTCATCACGGTGCTGAATGGCGGCACCGACGTCGTCAACGCACTGCTCGACGAACAGGACATCCGGTTCTACGCGTTCACCGGCAGCACCGAGGCGGGGCGCGCCATCCAGCAGCGAGCGGGCCTGCGGCGCACCCAGATGGAGCTCGGCTCCATCGCGTTCGCCGTCCTTTGCGACGACGCCAATCTGGATTTCGCCCTCCCGAAGATCATCAATGCCGCCTACCGCAAGGCCGGCCAGGTCTGCACTTCCATCCAGATGCTGCTGGTCCATGAGAAGATTCTCCCGACGGTGGAACGCAAGCTCACGCAGCTCGTGAAAGCACTGAAGGCCGGCGACCCCGCCGACCCCGCGACGCAGGTCGGCCCCGTCATCAGCACGCAGTCGGCCGATCGCATCGCCGACTGGATCGCTCAAGCCACCAGGAGCGGCGCGGCCTGCCTCGCCGGGGGCACGCGCCAAGGCAACGTCATCGCGCCCACATTGCTCAAAAACCTGGCTCCTGACACGCCGCTGGGCTGCCAGGAAGTCTTCGGCCCCGTGATGTCGCTCATGCCGTTCTCCAGCGTCGACTCGGCCATTGCGCGGGTCAATGACACGCCGTTCGGCCTTGCGACCGGAATCTTCACCAACCGCCTCGACGACGCATTCCGCTTCATCCGCGAACTCGAGGTCGGCGGGGTTCACATCAACGAAACGCCCAGCTCCCGCGTCGACATGATGCCGTACGGGGGGTCCAAAGCCAGCGGTTTCGGCCGCGAGGGCCCGTACTACGCCATGCGCGAGATGAGCGAGGAGCGCGTTGCCACCTTCATTCCCAATACCAGTCCAGGAAAACGGCCATGACCAAGCGAAAAGGCGGAGAAGTCATCGTTGACTATCTCATCCAGCAAAAAGTGCCTTACGTGTTCGGCATCTGCGGACACGGCAACGTGGGCATCCTCGATGCCCTGCACGAGCGCAAGGATGAAATCAAACTCGTGGCGCCGCGCCACGAACAGTGCGCCGGCCACATGGCCGACGGCTACTTCCGGGTGAAACATGCGCCAGCCGCCACGCTGACGTCCACCGGACCGGGGTCGGCCAACCTCGTGATGTCGCTGGTCACCGCGCTGTCGGACTCGTCCGCCTTCCTAGCGATCACCGCCAACGTCCCGACCTCGCAGGCCAATCGCGCCCCCTTCCAGGAACTCTACAGCCACAACCAGGCCGATTTCGCCCAGGTCCTGCGCCCGGTCGTGAAACGCAGCTTCCAGCCGACCCGCGTGGACATGCTGCCGCTCGCGCTACGGCAGGGTTTCAACACCATGCTCACGGGCCGGCCCGGCCCCGTCAACCTGGACATTCCCTACAACGTCTTCCAGGAAGAAGACGAAGTGGAGACGCCAGCCGACGCACATACCTTCGGGTCGCACCGGCCCGCCGCCAGTGAATCCGACCTGGCACAAGCCGTCGCGCTGCTGGCGGACTCCCGCCGCCCGGTTTTCTTCATCGGCCAGGGCACCACGCTCTCGGGGGCCGGCGCGGTGCTGTCCGAGCTGCAGGCCACACTGGGCATCCCCGTCATCACCTCGCCCAACGGCATGGGCTGCGTGCCCGCCGACGACCCGCTGACGCTGGGCTTCATCGGCCGCAACGGCGCTTACCCGGCCAACCAGGCCGGACGGCACGCCGACCTGGTGCTCTGTGTGGGCACTCGCTTCGATGACCGCTCATCGTCGACCTGGAAAACCGGCTACTCCTGGAATTTCCCCAGCACGAAGCTGATTCAGGTGGACCTGGATCCTGCCGAGATCGGCCGCAACTACCCGCCCACTCTGGGCCTGGTGGCCGACGCGCGAACATTCTGCGAGCAACTCCAGGGCGCCATCCAGCGCCATGGATCGATTCGCCGCGAGCAGTTTTCCTCCTGGCGCGACGAGATCGCGGGCTGGCGAGGCGAATGGGACCGATTCGTGGCGCCCAACTTCAGCGCCATCACGACGCCGATCCGCCCCGAGTACGTAGTCGGCACCTTGCAGAAAGTCCTGCCCGAGGACGTGATCCTGACGCTGGACTCCGGCGTGCACCACAACTGGTTCATGCAGTTCTGGCAGCCGCGCCGGCCCGCCAGCATGCTCAATAGCTGGGGATACTCCTCCATGGGGTTTGGTGTCTGCAGCGTGCTCGGCGCCCAACTGGCCGCGCCCGATCGGACCTGCGTGGCCGTGGTCGGGGACGGCGGCTTCATGATGGCGCCCTACGTGGTCGCAACCGCGGTGGAATACCAGCTCCCCTGCATCTGGATCGTCTGGAACAACTTTGCCTGGGGCGCGATCCGCGACCTGCAGTACGGCCTGTTCGAGGGGCGCGAGCTGGGCACCGCCTTCTATAAGGGGGCACAGGGCCCGGGGGGCCAGCGCTACAACCCCGACTTCGCTGTCTGGGCGCATGCCTGCGGTGCCGACGGCGTGACCGTCACCCGCAGCGAGGATCTGGCGCCCGCCGTCGAACAGGCGGTCCGCAACCGCCGCCCTTGCGTCATCGACGTCCATGTGGACGGCGAAGTCCGTCCACCCTCGACCGGCACCTGGCAACTTCCGCCGATCCCCTATCCAGAACCGCTTTTCGGTAAACCCTGGGTGGCTTGAGATGGCCGGGAATTCGACCGAAGAGGTGTTCGACGTCGTCGTCATCGGGGGCGGCGGTTCGGGCCTGGCGGCCGCCATCGAGGCGCGCGAAGCGGGGGCCCGCGTCGTGCTCCTCGAGAAGAATCCGAAACTGGGCGGCTCGACCGCCTGGTCCATCGGTTCGATCTCGTCGACGCAGACACCCCACCAGCGCGCCAAAGGCGTGGACGACAACCCGCGGCAGCATTGGGAGGACATGCCCAAGTTCGCAACGGGGATGAACCGCGAAGACAACGACGCCCTGCGCAAGATCCTGTGCGACGAGGTTCCAGCGGCGTTCCAATGGCTGCTGGATTCGGGGGTGCGCTTCATGGGACCCATGCCAGAGCCGCCGCACCGGTTGCCGCGCATGCACAACGTGCTGCCCAATTCGCGCTCCTATATCTATCATTTGGAACGGCGCGCGCGCCGCGACGGCGTGGACATCCGCTGCAACGCGCCGGTGCGGGAACTGGTGCTCGACAAGGGGCGCGTGATCGGCGCCAAAGTCCAGCTCGATGGGCGCGACGCATTCGTTCGAGGCGTCAACGGGATCATCCTGGCCGCCGGCGATTTCACCAACAGCCCGGAACTGAAGGCGCGCTTCATGGGCCCGCGCGAAGCCAAGGTCGAAGCCATCAACATGACCGCCACCGGCGACGGCCAGAAAATGGCCGAAGCCCTGGGCGCCACGGTGCTGAACGGCGATCTGGCGCTGGGCCCCGAACTGCGCTTCATCCCGCCGGCGAAGGAAACACTGGTCCGCCGCCTGCCCCCCTGGCGCGCGCTGGCGGTCTTCATGCAGTGGTCCATGTCGCACGTGCCGCAGGCTGTCCTGCGCCCATTTCTCATGCAGTTCCTGACCACCGCGCTGGCGCCCTCGCTGTCTTTGTTCGAAGCGGGCGCCGTGCTGGTCAATCAGGACGGCAAGGCAGTGCGGGATGTACCCCAGAAGCTGGCCTTCGCGCTGGCCGACGAGCCGGGCAACCGTGGCTGGATCATATTCGGGAGCGAGATCGCCCGGCGTTTCTCGGCCTGGCCGGACTTCATCTCCACGGCGCCGGGCGTCGCCTACGCTTATCTCGCCGATTACGCCCGCAACCGCAAGGACATCTACACCCGCGCGGATGCCATCCCGGCCCTGGCGGCCCAGCTCCACATGAAGGATGCGCTGCTGCGGGAAGCGCTGGGCGAGCATCCCATGCCGGGCCCCTATGTCGCCCTGGGTCCGGTGCGGTCCGTCTTCGTCCACAACGAGGGCGGACTGAAGGTTGACACGTCCCATCGGGTATTGGGCGCCGACGACCAACCGATCGAGGGACTGTACGCCGTCGGTTCCACTGGCCAGGGCGGCCTGCTCCTGAAGGGGCACGGCCACCATATCGCCTGGGCCTTCGTCTCGGGACGCCGCGCCGGGAAGCTGGTGGCTTCGCTGCCGCGCGGGCGCCGGCAACCGCGGGCCCCAGCCACACCCGAGGAGGCCGCGTGACGTCCTGCCCACCCGCCAGCATCAATACCTACGGCTACATCTGGAGCCATTCCCTGCGGGCGTGTCTGGAGCAGCTTGCACCCTATGGATATCGCCAGTTTGAAGGCGTCATCAATCCCCCCCATCTGGATGTGGAGGCTTCGGCGACCGAGCGCCGCGAACTCAGGGCCTATATGCAAAGCGAGGGGCTGTCCTTCACTTCCCTGAATCTGCCGAGCCTGGACACCAATCTCGCCAGCCCGTTTGCCTATACCCGCGAATACACAATCGCACTATTCCAGAAGGCGATGATCCTGGCGGCCGATCTGGGCGCACCGCGCCTGGTGACGGTACCGGGGCGCGTGAACCCACTGCTGCCCTGCCCGCCGGAGCGGTCCCGCGCGATCCTGCAAGAGACGATAGGCGCCCTCCTTCCGCTCGCTCGCGAACTGGGCATCAAGCTGGCCATCGAGAACGTCCCTTTCGCTGCACTGCCGCACTGCCGGGACATCTGCCGATTCCTGGATGACATGAACGACCCGGCGTTGTGCGCCTGCTACGACGTGGCCAACGCCCACTTCGCGGGGGAGTCGCCAGCCGCCGGCGTGGCGCTCCTGAACGGCCGGATCGAGCTGGTGCATTGCTCGGACACGACCCGCAACGCATGGCGCCACGATCCCGTCGGCGCGGGGAACGTCCCCTTCGATCTGTTGATGGACGCCCTGCAGGCCCACGGCTACGACGGGCCGCTGCTCCTCGAAATCATCGCACCCGACATCCTGCCCTCGATTCTGTCCAGCCATGACGCGCTTGCCGGAGCGGGGCTCACCCAGGAGCGGCCAGACCTGCAAGACCGCTGATTTTCCGCGCGGACAGCGCGAACCCCTCACCCGGCGCGGCGGCGCCTGAATGAAGGGATGCCCACATTCAAAAACAAGGAGAGACACATGACGATATCAACCACACGCAAGGCGACCCGCAAAAAGGCGGCCATCACTCGCAACCTCGCCGAGCTGTTCTGGACGGAGTACCCGGGACACCATCACCAGGCGCTTTCCAAGGCCATCGTGACGCCGGAGCTCAGCGGAAGCCGGTTCTTCGACCACCGCATTTCCTGCTATGAACCGGGTGCCTTCGTGGAAAGCCACGTCCATAAGGTCCAGGAGCAGATCTACCATTTCCTGAGCGGCGAAGGCGTACTGATCACCGACGGAGAAAGCCGGGTCGTCCGAGGCAACGACGTGGCTTTCATTCCCCCGGGGGTCGTGCACGAACTGCACTGCACGGGAACGGACACCCTGGTGTTCCTGGTGATTACCACACCGCCGACGGATGAGTGAAGGCGAGGCCCCCATGGCACAAGGCATTCTCGTCACAGGCGCCTCCGGCTGGCTGGGTTCGGCCATCGTCGAGGCATTGCTGGCGCGGGGCGACACGGTCACAGGCCTGGATCTGCGTTCCTCGGCGGCGGCGCTCGCCCTCGCGCAAAAATACCCCTCGCTGTCCCTGGTGGAGGCGGACTTGGGCGAATGGGGACAAGTGGTGGATGTATTCGGATCCGCGCAGCCGCGCGCCGTCATCCACACGGCCGCCATCGTCGGCGTGGCGCCAGCGGCCGATATCCCGATCAAGGCGTTGCGCGTCAACACCGAAGCCTCCGTCAATGTGCTCGAGGCCATGCGGCTGAGTGGGACGCGGCGGCTGATCTACGTCAGCACGGAAGAAACCTACGGCGACTTCACGGCCCCGATCATCACCGAGGATCACCCGCAAAAGCCCAACAGCATCTACGGACTGACCAAGCTGGCGACCGAGCACTACGGCCGGATCTTCGCAGAGCGGTATGGCCTGGAGTGCATCAACGTGAGGACCTGCTGGGTCTACGGGCCCGACATCCCCAGGGCGCGGGTTCCGAAGATCTTCATCGATGCGGCGCTCGACGGCGTGCCCTGTCATCTGGAAGAAGGCGGCGACCTCGCGGTGGATCAGGTCCACATCAGCGACACCGTGGCCGGGGTCCTGCTCGCGCTGGACAAAGAGCACCACCGGTACGACGCATACCACATCGCCACCGGACAGGCTCCCACCATCGCCGATGTCGCCCGCATCATCGGCGAACTCATCCCCGGCGCGGACCTCTCCGCGGCTCCCGGCCGCTATCTGCATGGGGGCCGCTTCCCGACCGCGCGTAAAGGCGCACTGGACATCTCCCGCGCACGGAGAGAACTGGGCTATGCGCCTCGCTACGATCTTCGGGCGGGACTGGAACAGACCGTTCTCGCGACGCGGGCCGAGCGGGCCGCCCGCACGGGCAACTACCCGCCGGACCCATAGAAACACCCACCCCGTCAACATCAAAGGGATTCCGCCCCGCAGGCGACGACTTCCCGCAGCAAAAAGAAGGGACCGGCAGGGCAACGCCCTGAACGCGTTCCACAGCCTGCGCCATCCGTTCCCATACAAGGAGACACTATGCTCAGCTCTTACAACGGTCGCTTTTCCCCGCGGCTCATCGCCGGCGCCATGCTGCTGGCCGCCACCAGCCTGGGAAGCGTCCAGGCGGCACCCGCCAACATCAAAGTCGGCCTCTCCATCACGCAGACGGGGCCCTATTCACCGCCGGCCATTTTCGAACTGCGCGGCTATCAGCTCGCGATCGACGAAATCAACCAGTCGGGCGGCCTGCTGGGCCGCAAGCTGGATCTGATCAAATACGACGACCAGGGAAATCCCTCCACCGCCGTGCAGCTCTACCAGAAGCTGCTGACGGATGACAAGGTGGATCTGCTCGTGAGCCCCTACCAGACCGACCTGACGGCCGCGGTGGCGCCCATCGTCAACCGCGCCAAGAAGGTCATGCCCTCGCTGGCAGCCAACGTCGAAAACTACTCCGGGAAGTACCCGTATCTCGTCCAGGCCATCACCCAGACGCCGCAGTACATGACGCCGGCGCTGGATCTGGCGGCTTCCAAGGGCTACAAGACAGTCGCCCTGCTGATCCAGAACACCCAGTTTCCGATCCAGCTTGCAGGCGGGATCGAGGACGAAGCCAAGAAGCTCGGCATGAAGATCGTCTTCAAGGAATCCTACGATCCCAGCACGACGGACTTCAGCGCGCTGGTCCTGAAAGCCGGCAATCTGCACCCCGATGTGATCGTGGGGGCCACCTACCTGGCCGACGCGGAAGGCATCGTGCGAGCTGCGAAATCGCAGAACGTAGGGGCCAAGATGTTTGCCTTCAGTATCGGGCCCGTGGAACCGGAGTTCCACAAATCGCTGGGTGCCGCCGCAAACGGCATATTCGGCACCACACTCTACTTCCCGTCGCTGAAGACGAAGGGCAACGCGGAATTCGTCAAGGCCTTCCAGGCGAAATTCAATGTGGCGCCGGACTATCACGCCGCGGTTGCCTACGCCAGCATGAAGCTGTTCGGCAAGGCCGTCACTCAGGTCGGCAGCCTGGATCAGACCAAGATCCGCGACGCGTTCCTGAAACTGTCGGAAGACACCGTCGTCGGACACTTCAAGCTCAGCCCTACCGGACTGCAGACCGGCTACCGCAGCTATGTCCTGCAATGGCAGGACGGCAAGCAGGTCCTGGTATGGCCCACGGAAGACGCGCAGGCCGCACCGGTGCTTCCGCACGGCGGCTGGAAATAGGCGGCTGACCGATCGTGGCCGGATTGCAGGCACACCGGCCATGACATGACAAACCCTCAGGGATAGACCCAGACATGTGGATCACCATCATCAACCTGCTGCTCCTGGGCTTGCTCTGGGGCGGCGTCTACCTGCTCATGGCCACCGGTCTGAACCTGATCTACGGGGTCATGAAGGTCGTCAATCTGGCGCATGGCGACATGATCATCGTGGGCGGGCTGCTGGCCTTCACGCTGTTCTCCGCCCATGGCATCTCGCCCATCATCGCGTTTCCGCTGGCCGCCGCGCTGCTCTTCGTGATCGGCGTGGTGGTTCAGTTCGTGATCCTGGAGCGCATCCCTGTCAAGGGATCCCTGGGAGAGCTGCGGACGCTGCTGGCAACCTTCGGGCTGTCCTACGTCATCGCCAATACCAGCTTCCTGATCTGGGGTTCGCAATTTCAATCCCTGCCGTTTCTCCAGGGATCCGTCCAATTGGGCCGCATCGCGCTGCCGCAGGCCCTGGTGGCCGCGTCCGTGCTGGCCTTCTGTGCCGCGCTGGTGCTGCACCTGTGGCTGACCTACACCATGCTGGGGAAGTCGGTGCGCGCCACGGCGCAATCCGGACTGGGCGCCGCCTGCTGCGGCCTGAACAGCCGATTGATCCGCGTCATCACCTTCGGCGTAGGCGCCGCGCTTGCGGGAGCCGCCGGCTCGCTGGTCATCACCCTGATCCCGTTTCAGACTACGGCCAGCGGTGAACTGACGATCCAGGCCTTCACCATCATCGCTCTCGGGGGCCTGGGGAATTACATGGGCGCACTCATTGCCGCCGAAATCCTCGGCATCGTGGAGGTCTTCACGCAATACTACCTGGGGTCCAACCCCGCCAGCGCCGCCATCTACGTGATCTTCATTGCCGTCCTGATCTTCAGGCCGCAGGGTCTGTTCGGCAAAGTGGGGCGCGTATGAAGAGCAACATCATCCAAGGCGTCTGCCTGGTCCTGCTCACCCTCGCCGGCGTCGGCATTGCACTGGGCGGCTCCGGGTACTATGCGCAGACACTGTTCACGATCGCGCTCTACATCGTGCTGGCGCTGGGGTGGAACATCATCAGCGGCATCGCCGGCTATGTGTCCTTCGGGCAAGTGGGCTTCTTCGGCTTTGGCGCCTATGCGGCAGCCCTGGCGATGATCCACCTGGAGGTCGACTGGTACCTGGCGGCACCGCTGGCCGCCGGCGCCTCCGCCCTTCTGGCGCTGGTCCTGGGCGGGATCATGCTCCGGCTGAACGGCATTTTCTTTGCGCTGGGCATGTTCGGCCTGGCGCGCATCCTGCAGATCACCGCCAGCAGCCTGTCCATCACCGGCGGCCCCATGGGCACCACCGTCCTGCCCGCCGAATCGCCCAACGAAAGCGCGCTGATCATGGTCCTGGTGGCGGCCGGCGCGATCCTCATCGTTCACGCCCTGAGCCGCTCGCGACTGGGCCTGCGGCTGATGGCCACCCGCGACGATGACTTGGCTGCACAGTCTTCAGGCGTCAACACCTTCAGGGCGAAACTGCGGGCACTTTGCCTGCGCGCGGCTTTCGGCGGCGTGGGCGGCGCCCTGTATGTCTGGAACATCGGTTACCTGGATCCCAACAGCGCCTTCAACGGCAACATCGAGCTGCAGACCGTGCTCATGGTGCTGGCCGGCGGCATCGGAACTGTCTGGGGCCCGGTCATCGGCGGAATCCTGATTTCCCTCATCGGTACCTTCCTGTGGGCCCGCTTCCCCACCGAACAACAGGTCATCCTGGGAGCCCTGACGATCTTCATCGCCGTCGTCATGCCGGGCGGCCTCACGGCCTTCTTCGAGAAACTCGGCTGGTGGCGGCGCCAGCCGATCTGGAGTCCACCGCCCGCCGCATCGCTGAAGCCCGCCCCCAGCCCCCGCACCGGGGCAGCGGCGGACGAGCATTCCGTCGCACTCTCGTGCCGCGGGCTGGGCATCCGCTTCGGCGGCGTCACGGCAGTGGACGACGTGGATCTGGAAGCGCGGTCGGGTGAAATGCTCGCCATCATCGGCCCCAACGGGGCCGGCAAGAGCACGTTGTTCAGCCTTATGTCCAATTACCTGACGGGCAGCGGCGCGACCCGCTTTGGCGAGCGCGACATCCACGGACTGAAACCCTACGCTCTGGCCCAGATGGGGCTGGCCAGGACATTCCAGTCCAGCCGACTGTTCCCGTCCCTGACCGTGTGGGAGACCGTCCTGGTCGCCGCCTCCTCTGGGCGCGTGCCGCGCCAGACCGCCATCCACATCACGACGGAGCTCCTGAGAGAAACGGGTCTTCTGGACCACTGGTCCGAACAGCCCGATACGCTGCCCCCGGGGCTGCAACGCCTGCTGGAGATTGCCCGCGCCCTGGCCCTGCGGCCCAAGGTGCTGCTGCTGGACGAGGCAATGGCCGGCATGACGCTGCACGAGATCGAACAAGTCCACGCGGCACTGCGCCGCGCCATGTCCGGCGGCTGCGCGATCGTCGCGATCGAACATGTCCTGCCCGCCATCGTGGATCTCGCCAGCCGCGCACAGGTACTGGATTTCGGCAGAATCATCGCAAGCGGGACGCCGCACGAAGTGCTGCGCAATCCCGAAGTGATCAGCGCCTATATGGGTGCCGACTACGAAGGCGGAACACAATGAACACCACCCCATGCCTCACACTGGAATCCGTGGCGGCCGGCTACGGCAAGGTCCCCGTGATCTCCGGCATCGATCTGCAACTGAACGCCGGCGACACCATCGCGGTGGTCGGTGCCAATGGGGCGGGAAAGACAACCCTGCTGCGCACCATCATGGGCGAGGTTTCCACCTCCCAGGGAACCGTGGTCTTCGACGGTCAGCCCCTGGCGGATCTGCCGACCTATCGGCGCTGCAAGATGGGAATAGGCTACGTCCCCGAAGGGCGCCAGTTGTTCCCCGACATGTCGGTCCGTGAAAACCTGGAACTGGGCGCGGCCCGCGAGACGGGGACTGAAAGAAACCGCAGGATAGCCGAGACCCTGCAGGTCTTTCCGAAGCTCCAGCCGCTGATCCGTGGACGCTGCGGACTGCTGTCGGGCGGAGAACAGCAGATGGTCGCGATCGCCCGGGCCCTCATGGGGAAGCCTCGGCTGCTCCTGCTGGACGAACCGTCCACCGGGCTCGCGCCGAAAATCATCTCGGAGCTGTATGCGACGCTTTCGAGCCTGCTGAAATCGGGGCTCACCATCATGGTCGTGGAGCAGAACGCCCGCGCCGCGCTGCGCTTTGCCAGTCGCGCACTGGTGTTCGAACAAGGACGAATCGCAGCCACCGGCACCTCGAAGGAGCTGCTGGCCGACCCGCGTATGGTCGAGGCTTACATGGGAATGGCGGGCGCGCGCCCGGGCCAAGCCTGACAAGGGGCCAGGGTCCCGCCCTTGTGCGCGGCTCGCGGCCCTCGGGCCTCAAACCTGGAATCTGGAACCTGGAACCTCGAACGTCGGACCTCGGACCCGAGATTTCGGGAGAACCGGGCCGGGCCGGGCCCGGCCCGCCCGCCCGCCCGCCCGCCGCTCAGTGTGCCGCTGATGCGGCCGTCGCCGCCGCGTCCATCCGCTTGTCCACGGCATTCTTGAGCAGCGAGGCCGAGCGGAAGACGCCATGCGCGAACTTGCCATACGGCATGGTGAGGAAGAAGGCCATGACCGTCCCGAGGTGGACCGCCAGCAGCAATCCCATGGCGCCCGTATCCCGCCCGATCAGCAGGGCCAGACCGGTGACGCTGACCAGCATCAGAAGCGCGATGAACCCCAGGTCCATGGGCTGCTGCGCCTTGACCAGATGCTGTGGATTACGGTGCTGGTTGAGCCACAACAGACCCGCCGGGCCGACCAGCAGACCGATGCCGCCCACCGTGCCAAACAGCACCGGTGCGCTGAAGAAAGGATACGGCGCCGGATCACCCAGGTAGTGATAGATCGTTCCCAGCGAGGTCGCTATGAAGCAGCACAAGAAGCCGTAGAAGGTGAAGTGGTGGAACACCCGCCGGCGCAGCGTGAAGCGATCGTCCTCGTCATTGCACCCCAGCCCGTGGCCGCCATCCAGGTACTTCAGCGTCACCACGTTGCCGGTCGCCTGAAGCCCCGCAATGGCCATCGTCTCGTGCGGGACCGCGGCCGGTGAAATCATGCGCCAGAACGACGTGACGCCCATTCCCAGGGCGACGATGGCATACAGGAAGACGATGCCAAACATCGCCACCAGCATGTTGTGCGGAAAGATCGCATAGAAATTGCCCGCGAGCGGCGGGTGCAGCCACGATCCTTGATTGACGAGCAGCACGAGCACGAGGAATAACGCCAGGCCGCCGGCCGTGGCCAGTGCCATGGTCAAGCCGGCCCGATCATACAGGCGCCCCAGGGCACGCGGCCAGGCGAATTCGGAGTAGGTCTTGGGCCGGACCGCGGCCATGGCCTGCGGGACGTTGACGCCGAATTCGTGCGGCGGCGCGTACTGACAGGAATGCAGACAGGCGCCGCAGTTGAAGCAGACATTGGCCAGATAATGAATGTCCGCCTTGCCGAATTCCAGCAGCCGGGTCATCGCCGGAAAGACCGCGCAATAGCCCTCGCAATAGCGGCAGGCATTGCAGATGGTCATGACCCGCCGGACTTCCTCTTCCTCGGGCGACAGCATCAGGGTGGAGACGGCGTCATGCGTCAGAAGCTGAAGATCTTGCAAAGTATCCATGAAATTCTCCTACGCGGCGACCGGGGCCGCCTGCTTGAGCGCCGCCGCCGCGGCCTGCGTGCCGGCGATGCGGCCAAAGGCGGTCCCGATGCTCATGCCCACGCCCGCGGTATAGCCCTGGCCCAGGACGTTGCCGGCCATGACCTCGCCCGCCGCGTACAGGTTGTCGCTGGGCTGGCCCCCAAAGTGCACGGTGGCACGCTCGTCCACACGCACGCCAAGATAGGTGAAGGTAATGCCCGGTCGCAGGGCATAAGCATAAAAAGGCGGCGTATCCAACGGTAGCGCCCAGTGCGTCTTGGGCGGCGCCAGGCCCTCGGTGTGGCAGTCGTCCAGGACCTGGTGATTGAAATCGCCGACCCGGCACGCTTGGTTGTATTCCCCCACCGTCGCGGCGAAAACCTGGGGGTCCAGCCCGATCCGGGTGGCCAGATCTTCGAACGTATCGGCCTGATCGCCTTTGAAGACCGGCGGCATGAAGCGCCCGATGGCCTTGCGGTCGATGATCGAGTACGCGATCTGCCCGGGCTGCCCGGCGACCAGCCGCCCCCAGATGGCATAACGCTTGGGCCAGAAATCCTCGCCCTCGTCGTAGAAGCGGCGTGCTTCGCGGTTCACCACGATTCCCAAGGACACGCAATCGATGCGTGTGCAGATGCCGCCGTCATACAAAGGCGCACGGGCGTCGATGGCGACGGAGTGGCATTGCGTCGGATCACCGATCCGGTCGGCACCCTGATCCAGCAGATCGCGGAGCAGTACGCCCTGGTTGAACCGCGTGCCCCGGATGAGAAAGTTGTCGGCCGGCCACTCGCCAGCGGCGTTCCGCCCCCAGGCTTCGCGCAGCCATTCCCGATTGGATTCGAAACCGCCCGCTGCCACGACACAGGCCCGGGCCTCGATGCGTTCCCGACCCACCCACGCGGCACGGAAATGACCGTCGTCGAGTTCCAGCCTGTCCACCGGCGCCTCGTAGCGAACCTGGACACCCAGGGCCTCGGCGCTGCGATAGTAGGCATTCACCAGCGCCTTGCCGCCACCCAGGAAAAACGCATTGGTGCGTGCCACATGCAACGCCCCCGACAGCGGCGGCTGGAAGTGCACCCCGTGCTTGTGCATCCAGGGTCGACAGGTCGATGACGCCCGGATGGCGATCCGCGCGAGCGTCTCATTGGTGCGCCCGCCCGTGACTTTCAGCAGGTCCTGCCAGAATTCCTCTTCGGGGTAGGCGTCAACCAGCACGTCCTGCGGCGCGTCGTGCATGCAGCGCAGATTGCGCGTGTGCTGGGAGTTGCCGCCGCGCCAGACCTTGGGGGAAGATTCCAGAAGCAACACGCTGGCGCCCGCCTCGCGAGCCATCAGCGCTGCGCACAAGGCGGCATTGCCACCA
>DATNAI010000243.1:0-6250 GCA_035572875.1 Castellaniella sp.
GAATCCGCCATCGGCGGAGGACTGGCACTGCTCAAGGATGGCGACGTCATCCGGCTTGACCTGAACACCTGCCGCGTGGACGTGCTGATCTCCGACGAGGAACTGGCCCAGCGGCGCGCCGCCTGGCAGCCGCCGAAGCTGGTGAACCAGACGCCCTGGGAGGAAATCTACCGCAATACCATTGGCCAGCACGGCACGGGCGCCTGCATGGAGCCGGCCACGCTGTACCTGAACATCATCGAAACCCGCGGGGAAGCCCGCGACAGCCACTGAACGGCACGCGCTGCCACGGCCGGCGGCATCCGTCGCGCCGTGGCAGCCCGCGTCCGGCGCCCGATCATGGACACGCTGACCCTTCAGACACTGCACCGCGCCATCCCGGCCGCCTGCGCGAGCGAATTCCGGTCGCTGCTGGGCGACCGCTTCATCACCTCCGAAGCCGTCCGGACGCATCATGGAACGGACGAGTCCCCTTATCCTGTCTGCCTCCCCGACGCAGTGATCTTCCCCCGCGACGTGGACGAGGTCGTGCGCATCGTCGGGCTGTGCCAGCAGTACAAGGTCCCCGTCATCCCTTTCGGGATCGGCTCGTCGCTCGAAGGGCACGTGCTTCCCATTCAGGGCGGCATCACGCTGGACTTCGCGGAAATGAACCGGGTGCTCGCGGTCAACGCGGAAGACTTCACCGCCACGGTCCAGCCCGGCGTCATCCGCACCCAATTGAATGAGGAGATCCGCGACACGGGCCTGTTCTTCCCGGTCGATCCGGGCGCCCACGCTTCCATCGGGGGCATGACCGCCACGCGCGCTTCCGGCACCAATGCCGTGCGCTACGGCACCATGCGCGAGAACGTGGTGTCGCTGAAGGTCGTGACCGCGAAGGGCGAGGTGGTGCGCACCGCCAGCCGGGCCCGCAAGTCGTCATCCGGCTACGATCTGACGCACCTCTACGTCGGCAGCGAGGGCACGCTGGGCATTATCGTGGAGATCACTGTACGCCTCTATCCGCGCCCCGAGACCATATCGGCGGCTGTCTGCAATTTCCCCGCGCTGGCCTCGGCCGTGCAATCCGTGGTGGAGATCATGCAGTATGGCATTCCCATCGCCCGCGTCGAATTCATGGATCAGCATGCGGTCAACGCCGTCAATCGGCACAGCAAGCTCGGCTTGAAGGAAACGCCGCTGCTGCTCTTCGAATTCCATGGCAGCAAGGCCGGCGTCCAGGAACAGATCAAGGCCGTACAGGACATCGCGCACGGACAGGGCGGCACGGATTTCCAGTGGGCGGAGCGCCCGGAAGACCGCACGCGCCTGTGGCATGCGCGGCACAACTCTCATTACGCCGGGCTGCAGTTGCGCCCGGGCAGCCGCAGCGTGGCCACCGACGTCTGCGTGCCGATTTCACGGCTGGCCGACTGCGTGACGCAGACGGCGGCCGACCTGGAGGACATGCCGTTCCCCTACACCATCGTGGGCCATGTCGGTGATGGCAATTTTCACGTGCAGATGCTGATCGACCCCGACAAGCCCGAGGAATGGCAGAAGTCCGAGGCGATCAATCACCGTTTGGTTCACCGCGCCATCGCCATGGACGGAACCTGCTCGGGCGAGCACGGCGTGGGCATCCACAAAATGGAGTTCCTGAAGGCGGAACACGGCGAAGCTGCATTGGCGCTCATGCGCCTGATCAAGCATGCTTACGATCCGGACAACATTTTCAACCCCGGCAAGATCATCGCCTGGGAACCCTGATCCGTATCGGCCGCGGCGCCGAAAAAATTGCCGTGGGCCATGCGCGCGCCCTGCGGCCCGCTACGCCCGGGGGACGCTGATGTCTCGCTGCGGCGACTGCAGGAAGCCGAAGTCGCAGCCCTGATCGGCCTGCAGCACGGACTCCACGTACAGCTTGCGGTACCCGCGGCGCTCCGCGTCGGCCGGCGGTTCGGCACGGGCGGAGGCCCGCGAGGCCAGCTCCGCATCGCTGACCAGCAGCGCCAGGCTGCGGTCATGCACGCTGAGCCGGATGCGGTCGCCGGTGCGCACCAGCGCGAGCGGCCCGCCACAGGCCGATTCAGGCGTCACGTGCAACACGATGGTGCCCGCCGCCGTCCCGCTCATGCGGCCATCTGAAATACGCACCATGTCGCGCACCCCCTGGTGGGCCAGCTTGCGCGGGATCGGAATGTAGCCGGCTTCCGGCATGCCCGGTGCGCCCACCGGGCCGATCTGCCGAAGCACCAGGATGTCGTCGGCATGGACATCCAGCTCGGGATCATCCAGCCGCTCGGCCATGTCCTGCGCGTTCTCGAAGACCACCGCCCTCCCCTCATGCTCCATGAGCTCGGCTGACGCGGCTGACTGTTTGATGATGGCGCCGCCCGGCGCCAGGTTGCCCCGCAGCACGGCAAGGCTCCCCAGTGGATAGACCGGATGGTCGAAGGGACGGACAACGTCCTGAGGGAAGGCGAGCGGCGCGGCATCCAGCTCCTCGCCCAGGGTACGACCCGTGACCGTCAGCGCGTCCAGGTGCAGCAAGGGGCGCAATTCGCGCAGCACCGCCGCCAGCCCGCCCGCATGATGCAGGTCGCTCATGTAGTGGCTGCCGGAGGGCTTCAGGTCGACCAGCACTGGCGTCTCCTGACTCATCCGGTGGACCTGGTCCAGATCGATGCGGATGCCCATGCGCCCCGCAATGGCCGTCAGATGAATGATTCCGTTGGTCGAACCGCCGATGGCCAGCAGTACGCGCAAGGCATTCTCAAAGGCATCGGCAGTCAGGATGCGTTCCGGCACCAGTTGTTGCGCAATCATGGCGACCGCCTGCTTGCCGGTCTGTTCAGCCACCCGGATACGGTCCGCCGATACGGCAGGTGCCGTGGCCCCGCCCGGCAACATGATGCCCAGCGCCTCGCCCAAGCAGGCCATGGTGCTGGCCGTGCCCATGACGCAGCAGGTTCCCACGCTGGCCACCAGGCGATCATTGACGGCGGCGATCTCGTCGCCATCGATCTCGCCGGCACGATAGCTGCCCCAATAGCGCCGGCAATCCGTGCAGGCACCGATACGCGTCCCGTGGTGAGAGCCGTTGAGCATGGCGCCCGTCACGAGCTGGATGGCGGGCATCCCGGCGGATGCAGCGCCCATGAGCTGGGCCGGTACTGTCTTGTCGCAGCCGCCGATGAGCACGACGGCGTCGATGGGCAGCGCGCGAATCTGCTCCTCGGTGTCCATGGACATGAGGTTGCGCTGGTACATGCTGGTGGGGAAGGCAAAGCTCTCGTGGATCGAGATCGTCGGAAAATCAAACGGCAGGCCGCCCGCCAGCATCACGCCCCGCTTCACGGCTTCGAGCAGTTGCGGCATGTTGCCATGACAGGGATTGAAGCCGCTGCCCGTATTGGTAATGCCGACGATGGGGCGATCCAGCGCCTCGTCGGTGTAGCCCGCGCCCTTGATGAAGGCCTTGCGCAGAAACAGCGAGAACTCGACGTCCCCGTAACTCGTCAGACCCCGCTTGAGGCCACCGTTTTCGGACACCGCACACCTCGCTCGTCGCTATTCCTTGATGGCACCCGTCATGCCCGATACATAGTACTCCGCGAAAAAGGAGTAGATGACCGCAACCGGCAGCGACCCCAGCAGCGCACCCGCCATCAATTGCCCCCAGTGATAGACGTCGCCCTCGATGAGTTCGGTGGTCATGCCCACCGGCACCGTCTTCATTTCCGAAGACGAGATCAGCGTCAGCGCATAGATGTATTCGTTCCAGGACAAGGTGAAGGCGAAGATGCCCGCCGAAATCAGCCCAGGCACCGACAGCGGCAGGATGATCTTCACCAGGATCTGCCAGCGCGTCGCGCCGTCGATGAGCGCGCATTCTTCGAGCTCGTACGGAATGGAGCGGAAATAGCCCATCAGCAGCCAGGTGGAGAACGGGATCAGGAAGGTGGGATAGGTCAGGATCAGCGCCCAGCGCGTATCGAACAATCCCATCTTGAAGACGATGGATGCCAGCGGAATGAACAGGATGGAGGGGGGAACCAAATAGGCAAAGAAGATGGCCATTCCGACCTGCTTGGACCCCTGGAAGCGCAGGCGCTCGATGGCATAGGCGCCCAACGTCCCGCAGGCCAGCGACAGGACGGTGGCCACCACGGACACGATGAGCGTGTTCAGCATCCAGCTCGGGAACGGCGTGTTGAACAGCAGGTCCTTGAAGTGCTGCAGCGTGGGCGAGATCACCCAGAACGGATTGCTGGTATGCAGGGCGAGTTCCGAGGCGGGCTTGAATGCCGTGATCACCATCCAGTAGAACGGAAACAGCAGCACGAACACGAAGATGCCCAGCGGAATGTAGATCGTCACCCAGCGACGCGGCAGGGACTGCAGATACTCCATGCCTTCCGGCTCTGCCTTGGTCTTGTCGTTCACTTGTCACCCCCGCGTTGCCAGGCCCGGCGCTGCAGGCCAAAGTACGAGAACAGGACGGACGCCAGCAGGAACGGCACCATCATGATGGCCAGCGCCGAACCCTCGCCCAGCGCGCCGCCCGAAATGGCCTGCTGATACGACAACGTCGTCATGAGTTGCGTGGCATTCACCGGGCCGCCCCGGGTCAGCACGTATACCAGTTGGAAGTCGGTGAAGGTGAAGAGCACCGAGAACGTGGTCACCACGGCAATGATGGGCGTGAGCAGCGGCAGCGTCACGTAGCGGAACTGCTGCCAGGGCGTGACCCCGTCGATCGCGGCGGCCTCGTAGAGGTTGGGCGAGATGGTCTGCAGGCCTGCCAGCAGCGTGATGGCAAAGAACGGAATGCCGCGCCAGATGTTGGCGATCACCACCGACAGGCGCGCCAGCCACGGATCCCCCAGGAAATCGATGTACCGGTCGATGAGTCCGAGCTTGACCAGCACCCAGCTGATGATGGAGAACTGCGGGTCGTACATCCACCAGAAGGCCAGGGCCGACAGCGCCGTCGGGACGATCCACGGCAGCATGATCACGGAGCGGAAGAACGACTGCATGCGCAGCTTGTGGTTGAGCAGGATCGCCAGCCACAGGCCCAGCGCGAACTTGAAGGCACACGCCACCACCGTATAGAGAATCGTGTTGAACAGCGCCAGTCGTGAAATCGGGTCGCCCACCAGATAGGCGTAATTGTCCAGCCCGATCCACTGCCCGTCGCTGCCGATCGTGGTGTCGGTGAACCCGAGCCAGACACCCAGGCCCAGCGGGTAAGTCAGGAAGAACAGCAGCAGGATCGCGGCGGGCGCCATGAAGATCCAGCCCAGCAGGTTGCTGTTGTCAAATCGATGCGACAGCATGGGAACCCCTTTGCGCGATCACGGCCGGGCGGCGGGCGCCCGGCCGGATCAGCCGCGCAACGGATCGCCGGGCACAGGCCAGCGACCGGCGCGCGGGTTGGTCAGGACTTGTAGTAACGCTTGGCCCGTTCGGCTGCGTCGGCGGCTGCCTGCTTGGGCGTCTTGGAACCGCTGACGGCGGCGGCAAACATGTCGACCACCACGTAGTTCGCCATGACCGCGGCCGACGCCGCGCCCAGCGGGCCGTCGTAGCCGTTGTCCAGCATGATGCCCGTCGAATCCCGATATACCGTGATCTTGGGGTCGTTCCAGACCGGATTGGACTCGTAGGCCTTCAACGGCTGACTGACGTAGCCGATGGAGGACTCCATCCACGGGTTGTACTGATCGGCTTCCATCATGAACTGCGTGTAGGCCTTGGCCGCGTTCGGATACTTCGAATATTTGAAGTGCATGAACTGGCTGATCTGCATGATCTCGGTGTGCTTGCCGCTGGCCCCGACCGGGAAGTGCGAATGGGCCATGTCCTGGGCCATGGCATTCATCTTGGGATCTTTCGACGTCTTGGCACTGTAGTAGAGCGAAATGCCATTGGCGGTCAGGGAGATCTGGCTGTCCAGGAAGGCGCGGTTGTTGGACGTGTCGTTCCAGCCCAGCGTCCCGGGAATGAAAGTCTTGTAGAGCTGCGTCGCGTACTCGAGCGCCGCGACGGTCTCCGGGGAATTCAGCACGACCTGGCCCTTGGGATTGGCGACCTTGCCGCCGTGGGACCACAGCAGCCAATGGCAGAAGTTGTTGCCGTCGCCCACGGCGTGGCCAAACGCAAAACCGGCCGGGGTGCCCTTGGCCTGCAGCGCCTGGCACAGTTTGAGGAAGCCCGCCAGATCCGTGGGCACGCCATCGAAGCCGGCGGCCTTGACCAT
>DATNAI010000244.1:0-7130 GCA_035572875.1 Castellaniella sp.
GCCGCCCACATGCCGATGCTGCTGAAGATCATCGAAAGCCTGTGGCTGCGCATCGGCCCCATCCTGAACTATGACCTGAGAGTGGGATCCGAGCGCACGCGCGAGCGAATCGCGGTGGGCCACCATGCCCACATGATTGACGCGCTGGAAGCAGGTGACCCAGCGGGGGCCCGCGAAGCCCTGTGCCAGGACATCACGAGCGCTTACCGGCACATCATGGCGAAACAGTATGCGGGCACAGACGGTTCGAGACTGGCCGGTGTTCAGAAATAGGATCTGGAACCGTCAGACGCACTAGAACCGTCGTACCATGCCGCGCGCCCAGAGGATCGCTCAGCGCCGCATCGGCCTCAACGCCTCAGCCCAGCGGAACAATTCATCCAACAACGTCTTCGCCGACGCGTCGATCAGTTCGTTCGACCCGAAGACACCGCCATCGTCGATGTGGCTGGCAACCATGGGAACCGCCACGCCTTCCACCATCGGCATCATCTTCAGGGTCGTGACATGGAGCCTCTCCATCTGCGCCGCGCGCAGGCCGCCGGATACGCCGCCATAGCTCACGAAGCCGCAAGGCTTGTAATTCCATTCCCGATAGACATAATCGAGCGCGTTCACCAATGAAGGCGGCGGGCTGTAGTTGTATTCCGGGGTCACGAACACATAGGCGTCCGCGGCGGCGACACTTGCGCTCCATCGCTTCGTGTGCTCGTGTTCATACTGCTGCATGCGTGGGTGCAAGGGCTCGTCGTAGAGAGGCAGCTTGAAATCCGCGAGATCAACCAGTTCGGCGTCGAACCCGCCGTGCGAACGGGCGAATTCGTGAAACCAGCGAGCCACGGCCGGCCCAACCCGGCCGGGCCGGGTACTACAGATGATGATGTGCAGCTTGAGTGACATGGGGTCTCCATTTACCGACGACTCGCAACGACTGTTGTAAAGAGGACATTCGCCGTAAGTCCGTGTATTTTACCCAACCCACGAGGAGGACTCCGAAATCGAGGCAGCATGAAGTCTGTCTGGATTGCGCTGCTAGCGCTTCGAGCTAGCGCTTCGAATACGCCAGCAGCACGATGCAGGCCAGCACGATGGCGCCGCCCAGCAGCTGCAGCCCATTGAAGGTCTGATCCAGCACCAGCCAGCCGAAGAACAGGCTGGCGACGGGCTCGCTGTTCATCACCGGCGCATTGCGCGGCATGTCCAGCCGGGGGATGGTGATGAACAGGATGGAAAAGGTGGTGGCGTAGAGCACGGACAGCACGCCCAGACCCCACCATCCGGCCGAGGACAAGGGGACGTCCAGTCCCCCGGGCACCACGCCCGCCATGCCGACCGCCAGCATGCTGCCGAAGACGATGGTGATCGTGTACAGGCTGCGCACCGGGCCGATGATGTCCGACAGGCGGTTGTCGCTGATCCACAGGCCCACGGTGAAAAAGCTGGCGGCGCCAAAGGCGAACAGCACGCCGACGATCCATTCGGGCCCCATGCGCCCGCGCGCCGACAGCACGCCAGGCAGGTCCAGGACAAAGATCAGGCCCAGCAGAATGCTGGCCATCAGGATCCCGGCGCGACGCGTGGGCCGGGCGCCGCCCAACGCCCACGTCAGCAGGGCGAGCAGGATAGGGAACAGGTTGCCCAGCAAGAGCGCCAGGGCGACCGGGATGCGGGCCACGGCGGAATACAGGCACAGGCTCTGCATGGCGACCATCAGCCCCAGCAGGAGCTGCCAGGAGCCGCAGTTGCCGGGCAGGCGAAGGGCATGCCCCTGCCACAGCACGACCGCCAGCAGGGCCGCACCACTGAACGCGGCGCGGCAGACGACGGCCAGCATGACGCCGGCGCCGTCATCGAAAGCGATCCGCGCCGCGACATGGTTCAGGGCGGACAAGGTCCCGATCATCAACAGCAGGCCGATCGCCACGTGCTGCGGGAACAGCGGGTTTCTGCCGGGTTCAGTCATGGTTGGACGCGGAATCACCGGCTGGCGCCGGGTTCTGGCCGGACGCCGCCACGCTGGTGCGGGTGGACAGCATCAAATCGATGTCCTCATAGATGTAGTCGAGCAGCCTGCGGGTGATCCGCTGCATGGGTTGCGCGCTGGAGACGATGGCGTTGATCTTGACCCGGATGCGCGGCCGGAAGGGAATGATGCAGACGCCGCGGTAGCGCGGCGAGGACGCGGTCAGAGCGTCCATGATGGCGGCGCCCAGGCCCTCTTCTACGAACAGGCCCGCCAGGTTCATGAAGCGCACGTTCATGACGGGGGAATAGTCGACCTTGCTGCGCCGGAAAGCCTCCTGGACCGCGCTGTGCAGGCGGCTGCGCGTGCTGGCATTGATCAGCGGCACGTCTTTCAGGTGGTTGGGCGTGACGTACGGCAGCTGGCACAGCGGGCTGTCCGCGGGACACAGGCACACGATGTCGAGGACGGACAGCGGAATGTATTTCAGCGTGGGGCGCGCGTAGGGCTCGATGGCGAATCCGATGTCGGCGGCGCCGGTCTCGACATATTCCAGCACGTTGTCCAGCCGCAGCGTTTCCATCGACACCCGCACGTCCGGATGCTGCTTGATGAAGCGCGTCAGGACCTGCGGCAACAGGCTGTCCGAGGGCTCGGCGGTGGCGACGATGTTGATGTGCCCCATGGTGCCGTCGCGCAGATGCCGGGCGGTCTGCTCGACCATTTCCTGGATCGTGAACATGGGCTCGGCCTGGTTGAGCAGCACCGTAGCTTCCCGGGTGGGCACCAGCCGGTTGTGCACGCGACTGAACAGGGCGAAACCCAGGGAACGCTCCATGGCCTTGATCGCGTTGGAGATGGCCGGCTGCGACATGTGCAGCGTGCTGGCCGCCCCTACCGTGGTCCCGGCATGGATCACCGCGCGCAGGATTTCGAGTTGCCGCAAGTTCATGTTTTCCAGCTGCTGCCGAGGTCGAAGGGCCTCAGTCTAGCACCGATACCGGCCATTTCATGTATTCAAACAATCTATACATACCCACCAAAACATAATTGAGAATGATATTGTGTGCACGCTTCGACACCCCTACTATGGTCTCTATCGCAACGATGGGCGACCCGGCCGCGGCAGCGCGGCACGGCGAGAAGAAAAGAGGGAGACATTGCAATGAAGCTCCTTGATGGCGTCAAGGTCCTCAGTTTCAACCATTTCCTGGCCGGTCCGCTGGGGGCGCAGATTCTCGCGGATCTGGGCGCCGACGTGATTGCGGTCGAGCCGCTGGACGGCGCCTTTCAGCGCCATTGGGCGGTGGCCAACCGCTTCGTGGGCGGCACCAGCGTGAATCACCTGACCTGCGGCCGCAACAAGCGCAGCATGGCGGTCGACCTGAAGAACCCCGAAGGCTTGGCCATCGTCGAGCAGCTGGTCCGGGACGCGGACGTCATCATGGAAAATTTCCGGCCGGGCACGATGGACAAGCTGGGGCTGGGGTACGAGGCCTTGCGCGCGCTCAACCCCGGACTGATCTATGCCGTCTGCACGGGCTACGGTTTCCGCGGTCCGTACAGGGACCGTCCGGGCCAGGACATGCTGCTGCAGGCCATGTCCGGCCTGATGATGCGCACCGGCCGCGCCGACGGCCCGCCGACTCCGGTCGGCTCGCCGATCATCGACCACCATGCCGCGGCGCTGTACGCCAACAGCATCCTGGCGGCGCTGTATGCCAAGGCCAGGACCGGCGAGGGCCGCATGGTGGAGGTCAGCCTGCTGCAGGCCGCGATCGACCTGCAGATCGAGCCGCTGACGGCATGGCTAAACGGCGCCGACTCGCCTCAGCCCCGCGCCGAGGAAGGCATCGCCTCATGGTGCAGCGCCGGTCCCTACGGGCCGCTCGCCACCGCCGACGGCCACCTGGTCATCTCCATGTCGACGCCCGACGCGCTGGGCAAGGCGCTGGGCATCGAGGCGCTGGTCGGGTGCCCTGACAGCGACAGCTTCGACCGCCGCGAGGAAGTCACCCGCGCCGTCGCGGCGCGCCTGCGCGAGAAGCCGACGGCGGACTGGCTGCCCATCCTGGCCGACCACCGGATCTGGCACGCCCCGGTGGTGGACTACGACACCGTCAAGGCCGACCCGCAACTTGCCCATCTTGGCGCGTTCGAAACCCTGCCCGGGATCGAGGGCGAGGACATCACGCTGGTCATGCACCCGGCGCTGTTCGACGGCGCGTCGCCGTCCGTGCGCATCCCGCCCCAGGCCCTCGGCGCCCAGACTCGCGAGGTATTGCAGCAACTCGGCTATGACGAGGCCCGCATCCAGGACCTGCTGCAGCGCAAGGTGGTCCGGGGCCTCCAGGACGACGCCCCAGGAGCGCGAGCATGACGGGTCCCTTGTCTTCCAAGACGCGCGTACTGAGCTTCTGCCACTATCTGCAGGGCCCCGCGTGCGCGCAATACCTGGCCGACATGGGGGCCGACGTCATCAAGATCGAACCCTTGTCGGGCTCCTTCGAGCGTCACTGGTCGGGCGGCAATTCCTGGGTCACCGACGTCAGCGCGTTCTCGCTGGCCATGAACCGCAACAAGCGCAGCCTGGCGGTCAACCTGAAGACACCCGAGGGGCTCGCGCTGGTACGCGAGCTGGCGGTCAAGGCGGACATCCTGGTCGAAAACTACCGCCCGGGCGTCATGTCGCGGCTGGGGCTGGGCTACGAAGACGTGCGCGCCCTGAATCCCGACATCATCTATGCCTCGGCGTCCGCCTTCGGCGCGACCGGGCCGGCGGCCGCGCGGCCGGGGCAGGACCTGCTCATGCAGGCGCGATCCGGACTGATCGCGGCCACCGGCGGCCGACAGCACACCGTGGTGGGTGCGGCAGTGATCGACCAGCACGGCGCCGCCCTGCTGGCCATGGGCGTACTGGGCGCATACATCCGGCGCCTGCAGGGCGGCCCCGGCACCCGCGTCGAATCCAACCTGTTCGGCGCCGGGATCGACTTGCAGATCGAGGCCCTGACCAAGTTCTATGCCGCGCCGGGCGGGCGCGACCTGCTGCCGCGCAACGAGCACGTCGGCAGCTGGTACCACGACGCCCCCTACGGCCTGTACGCCCTGCAGGATGCCGAGATCGTGCTGTCCATGAACGATCCGGCGCGGCTCGCCGAAGCACTGGACAGCGACGCGCTGCGGGAGCTGGCCGCGATCGACCGCTATCAGGAACGCGACCGCTACGCGGAAGCCACCGCGCACGCCCTGGCCGGACGCCGCTTCGCCGAGCTCAGCATCCGGCTGGACGGCCACCAGATCTGGTACGAACGGGTCCAGGACTACCAGGACCTGCGCGCCGACGCCCAGGCGCAGCATCTGGGCGTCTTCCAGACGATCGAGGTCAATGGCCAGGCCGCCACGCTGATCGGCCATCCCCTGACCTACGACGGCACGCGCCCCGCCCTGCGCGCCATGCCCCTGTACCCCGGCGCGCATAGTCGCGAGATCCTGGAGGAAATGGGGGTGTCCCCTGAGCAGCAGGACAGGCTGATCCAGGCCGGCGTGGTCGGCGAGCCGGCCGCCGCGCGCCCCGCGCCCGTCCCCATCGATTGAATCCACTGACTTGATTGAATATTGAAAAGGCAGACCCACCCATGATTGATTTTTCAGTCCCCAGTGAAAGCCAGCTGCTGATCGACACGGTCCGGCGCTTCATCAAGGAAGAAGTCCAGCCCCTGGAACAGCCGACCGAGGAAAGCGGGGTGATTCCGCCCGAAGCGCTGGCGCGCGTCAAGCAGAAGGCCCAGTCGCTGGGCCTGTTCGCCATGAACATGCCCGAATCCGTGGGCGGCGGCGGACTGAGCTGCGTCGACCAATGCCTGGTGGAGCAGGAATTCGGCCGGACCACGGACGCGCTGATCCGCCGCGTGTTCGGGCAGGTCTACCCGATGCTGATGGCCTGCAAGGGCGAGCAGATCGATACATACCTCAAGCCGACAATCGCCGGCGACCGGATCTGCGCCATGGCCATCACCGAGCCGGGCGCCGGCTCGGACGCCGCGTCGATCTCGACCACCGCCCGACTCGAGTCGGGCGAATGGGTGCTGAACGGCACCAAGCATTTCATCAGCGACGGCGACCTGGCCGACTACGTGATCGTCATGGCGCTGACGGACGCCGAAAAACGCGGCCGCGGCGGCATCACGCTGTTCCTGGTGGACAAGGGCACGCCGGGATTCCGGGTCAGCCGCGTGCAGCCCATGATGGGCCACCGCGGGTACGGCCACGCCGAGCTGGTCTTCGAAGACTGCCGCATCCCCGGGCACGCCGTGCTGGGCGAGGTCGGCCAGGGCTTTTCGCTGATCATGGGCAGCGTGTCGCAGGTCCGCCTGGCGCACATCGGCGCACGCGCCGTCGGCATGGCCAGCAACGCGCTGGAAATGATGAGCGAGTACGCCATGGACCGCAAGCAGTTCGGCCGACCGATCGGCGAATTCCAGATGGTGCAGAAACTGATCGCCGACAGCGCCACCGAAATCTTCGGCGTCAAGATGATGGTGCTCAATGCCGCCTGGGAGGTCGACCAGGGCCTCGATCCACGCGCCAAGGTGTCCATGGTCAAGGTCGCCGCCTCGGAGATGCAGGGTCGTGTCGTGGACCGGGCGATCCAGGTGTTCGGGGGCATGGGCTTTACCCGGGAAATGCCGCTGGAACGCATGTACCGCGACGCGCGGGTCACCCGGATCTACGACGGCACCTCGGAGATCCACCGGATGCTGATCGCCCGGGACATCATGAAACGTGGCCTGCCCGCGTTCTGATCCGGAGACCCGCGCGCGCCCATTCCTCACCAACCACATCGCGCCGGCACGGGGCCGGCGCACCATGAACCTGGAAAAGAGACCATGACGAACCAAGGCACGCCGCCCGCAGCGGGCGAATTCAAGTTCTCCAAGACCCTGACGGTGGCTGAGCAGGCCCTGTTCACCGGGATCAGCGGCAATATGGGCGCGCAGTACGTGGACGCCACGTGCGGACAGAAGAACGGTACCGGCGGGCTGATGGTGTTCGAGCTCGCGATCGCATCGCTGGCGACCACGGGGCTGGCCAAGCTGGGGGGCCCCGGGCGTCGGATCGCGGCCCTGAACGTCGAATTCGCGCAGCCCGTGGCGGTGGGCACCAC